>JAUSTR010000006.1 GCA_030812955.1 Bacillus alveayuensis | reverse complement strand
GGGGTCAATTCGTGCGATTGACACCCCCGAATCATACCAAGAGGGCTTTTTTTATTCAAGTCCCCGAAAAAACTTCTAACAGGAATGCTCCTTTTAAACATTTTACGAACATTTTATCACAATATCCTTTATTTATTTAGGCTCTTTACAAAAAGATTGTTGCTTTACTATAGCTTTTCGACTGTCATAGGCAAGCGATACGCTTGCTATGTCACGCGTAGTGTGACGTAACCGAACAAAAATCGATGGTCGGACAAATGTGATTTGTCCGACTACGTACTTTGTTCGGTTCATTGACAGTCAAAAAGCAGCAAAGTTTACGAAAACAGCCTTCATTTAAAATTCTACGTAAAATAGGTATCCGCACAAATTGATATTGGAAGTGCCAAGGTAAATTTCATTTTCATACGATATTATCAATAAGACAGAGATATCGTTTTTGGAACTGACCCGTTACAAATGATGAAAGGGGCGAAAAGGGTGAAACAGGTGATGAAAGGTAGACAAAAATATGAGGCGAAAAAACGTTTAACAGTTGTTAAATTAGAACTCGATTATGAATTAGCGACATTGTTTGAGGCTATGAAAGAAAATGATGAGCAAAAGAAAAAAGAATGCATAAGAAAATTAGAAAAACTTCGTAACGAATGGTTGCGATTAAAAATATAAAAGGAATTATATTACAGATATGATGTGTTTCCTTATCCGATCAGATCAATTTCTATTTGATGTCGTGAACATTTGGTTAATAAAACATTTTACGAACCTGAATGAGGTTCGTTTTTTTCGGAAAAGTTGGATGACACTTGATTTTAGGTAAAATTATACAGTATTCTAATATCGTCAAATGGTGAATACATAGAAAGTAGGGTTTCATATGATGAATTGGCATGAAATTGATCGTCAAGCAAAAGAATGGGTGAAAGAAGCAGGGGAAAAAATAAAAGCTTCATTTGATAAGTCCTTATCCATTCAAACGAAATCAAATCCAAATGACCTTGTGACCAATATTGACCGTGAAGTGGAGGAGTACTTTTTTGACAATATTGCCCAAACGTTTCCTGACCATCACATTTTAGGAGAAGAAGGATCGGGTCATGAACTGAATACGTTAGATGGAATTGTTTGGATTATTGATCCAATAGATGGAACGATGAATTTTGTCCATCAAAAAAGAAATTTTTGTATATCAGTTGGAGTGTATGAAAATGGCATCGGAAAGATAGGACTTATATACGATGTCGTTCATAATGAGCTTTACCATGCGATAAAAGGAAATGGAGCTTATATGAATGACATGCGACTTCCTAAACTACCTGATGTGAAATTAGAAGAGTCCATTTTAGCGATTAACGCAACATGGGTAACGGAAAATAAACGAATTGATCCTTCTGTTTTAACTCCTTTAGTTAAGCGTGTAAGAGGGACAAGGTCGTTTGGTTCAGCAGCTTTAGAATTTGCTTATGTTGCAACCAAAAGATTAGATGGGTATATTACAATGCGTTTAGCCCCATGGGATATTGCGGCTGGGGTTGTCATTGTAGATGAAGTTGGTGGAATAACAACTACTTTAGATGGGAACCCAATTGATTTATTAAACAAATCCAGTATTTTAGTTGCTAATCCAAGCATCCATGCAAAAATTGTCAATGATTATATAAAAGGAAAATATTCCTCGTAAATGAAAAAGAGGCTGTTGCACATAGGGTTTGAACACTTAACAGCCTCTTCATTTTTCCCTATATTTTACTCGAAAAGATTTATTGTTTAAATTTGACCAATTTTGGTCATTTTTTGATCGATACATAACATGCCAATTTGAGCCGAAGTTTATAATAACCCTTTTTCTCGCATTTTCTTTTTTTGTGAAAAACCAATGGCAAAGACAGCAATGACTCCAATTCCAGACAGAATAACACCTGTTAAACTACTCGCCCCAATGGAAAACCCAATCAATACGATGAATAATGCCGCCATCATGGCTAGTAATAAAAAGATCCATTTTCCGTTTTTCATGTTTTCATCCCCTTAAGACGCAAAAAATGAACACTTACTATTAGTGTAACGAAAAATTTTCTTATTTTCTATACTGTATGATATAATATCGTAGGTTTATTTAATAGTATAGGAGATGAAATTGTGGAACGTCGTCATGATTTAAGAAATATTGCCATCATTGCTCACGTTGATCATGGGAAAACAACATTAGTAGATCAGCTGCTTCGCCAATCAGGTACATTTCGTGAAAATGAACAAGTGGCTGAACGGGCGATGGATTCAAATGATCTTGAGCGGGAACGTGGGATTACGATTTTAGCTAAAAACACTGCCATTCAATATAAAGGGACAAAAATAAATATCTTAGATACACCAGGACATGCTGATTTTGGTGGAGAAGTAGAACGAATCATGAAAATGGTTGACGGTGTACTGTTAGTAGTCGATGCTTATGAAGGCTGCATGCCACAAACACGCTTTGTATTAAAAAAAGCACTTGAACAAAATTTAACTCCTATTGTCGTTGTGAACAAAATTGATCGTGATTTTGTGCGACCTGAAGAAGTTGTCGATGAAGTGATCGAACTGTTTATCGAATTGGAGGCAAATGATGAACAGCTTGAATTCCCTGTTATATACGCTTCGGCTCTAAATGGTACGGCAAGTACTGACCCGAACCCAAAGAAGCAAAAGGAAAATATGCAAGTGCTTTTTGATACAATACTCGAGCATATTCCAGTGCCTGTTGACAATCATCTTGACCCATTACAATTTCAAGTAGCGCTACTTGATTATAATGAGTATGTTGGTCGTATAGGGATTGGACGTGTTTTCCGTGGAACGATGAAAGTAGGCCAACAAGTTTCTTTAATGAAGCTAGATGGATCTATAAAAAATTTCCGAATTACAAAAATGTTTGGTTTTCAAGGCTTAAAAAGGATCGAAATTGACGAGGCAAAAGCTGGAGATCTTGTTGCTGTATCAGGTATGGAAGATATCAATGTAGGAGAAACGATTTGCCCAGTTGATCATCTTGAAGCACTCCCTGTGTTGCGTATAGACGAACCGACATTACAAATGACGTTTTTGGTCAATAATAGTCCATTTGCCGGACGTGAAGGGAAGTATGTGACAGCAAGAAAGATTGAAGAACGCCTTATGCATGAGCTGCAAACAGATGTTAGTTTACGGGTGGAAGCAACTGATTCCCCAGATGCTTGGATTGTTTCTGGGCGTGGTGAGCTCCATTTATCAATATTAATTGAAAATATGAGGCGAGAAGGGTATGAATTGCAAGTATCTAAACCAGAGGTGATTGTGAAGGAAATCGATGGCGTCCGCTCGGAACCAGTAGAACGCGTTCAAGTCGATGTTCCTGAGGAATATACAGGTGCTGTCATGGAATCGCTGGGAGCTCGAAAAGGTGAAATGGTTGATATGATTAATAATGGGAATGGACAGGTCCGACTCATATTTATGGTTCCATCTCGTGGTTTAATTGGCTATACAACTGAGTTTATGTCCATTACACGTGGATATGGAATTTTAAATCATTCATTTGATAGCTATCAACCAATGCAGAATGGTCAAGTCGGGGGTAGACGGCAAGGTGTATTAATTTCGATGGAAAGTGGTAAAGCGACTTCATATGGAATTCAACAAGTGGAAGATCGTGGCACAATTTTTGTGGAACCAGGTACGGAAGTGTATGCGGGGATGATTGTAGGTGAGCATAATCGTGAAAATGACCTTGTTGTAAATATTTGTAAAGTGAAACAACAAACAAATATCCGTTCATCCACGAAAGAACAAACAGTGGGGATGAAAAAACCGCGACGGATGTCTCTAGAAGAGGCATTAGAATATTTAAATGAAGATGAATATTGTGAAGTAACGCCCAAATCTATTCGTTTAAGAAAGAAAATATTAGATAAAAATGAACGGGAAAAAATAGCAAAAAGAAAAAAATTAGCAGAAAAATCTTAATCGTTTTCAATGGGGGCGAGATCATGGTAGACGTGCAGGAGAGGTTATCGTTTTTTGCAACTCTTTATCGTGTTGATGAACAGCCTGAAGCCGGAATGTGGTATTTATATATAACGATTCTCATTTTATCCATAATAGTTTACAAATTAGGATTTGCGAAAAAACTGCCAATTTTAAAATCAGCGATCATCTATTTATTTCTTGGATTTGGATGTACGATATTAACGTTTTTAGGAATCTTTTTGCCGGTTGCGGAAGGTCTTGTTGTAGCTGCACTCATTTTAATTATTTATAAAATTCGTTTACATCGTTCCAAAAAGGCTGAACAATAAGATGATGATTAATATTCCATAAAAAATCCTTCAGGTAAGCCTGAAGGATTTTTTATTTACAATCTACATCACCATTTCTTTTCGCTTTTTTGATCTCGGTACAGTTTAAACCGCCCAGTGTTCATTCGTTCATTTGTCCGTTTGGTGATCCGTTCATGGCATTCATGACACATATATGTATGAATTGGTCGATTTCGTAATCTTTTGGCTAGGGGAGAATCATCGTCAATCACGTCTACTTGATCACAAAGAACACATTTTACCCGCATTTGCAACTCAACCTTTCTATAAAGGTGTATCAAATGAAGTATACCATGTTTTTTCATCATATACGAATTCCATTTTTTTATGGAACTGAAAGATAAAAAAGAGTAAGATGGAAGTAAGACTTGGTGTTGGAGGTGTAAGTCTTGGCTAATAAGGTAGAAACTGTTTTAATTGAACCACTATTTAAAAGCTTACAGCAAGAGCACTTTGTGACAGTTGCAACCATTGATTATGAAACTGGAGCACCAAATGTAAGTGCCATTTCCTGGGTGTATGCCCCTGATGAAAAACGAATTTATTTTGCGGTAGACAACCGTTCACGAATTGTGAAAAATATTCATCATCATCCCGCAACGGTCATCACGCTGATCACCAATGAATCTACATACTCAATTAGCGGGAATGCTCATGTAAAAAAAGAAAAACTTGACGAAGTTCCACTTAAGCTTGCTTTAATAGAATTGAATATTTCTGAAGTACGTGATGTCATGTTTTATGGCGCTAAAATTTCAGTGGAGCCGGCCTACGTAAAAACATATGATGAAAAAGCAGCTGCACGCCTTGATAAACAAGTGATGGATGTGATGAAAAAAGCTTAGTCTGAGTTTTTTAGACTAAGCTTTTTGTATTCACAAATCTTTACAATCGACTAGTTTTTATTTTTTCATTTGTTGATTTGATTGGTCATTTTGTTCTTTTTTCAATTGACGTTCTTTGTTTTGTGGCAATTGATCTTCAAATTGTTTCGTTGGCTTTTTTTCTTGATTATCGATAATATCACTAGGAATATTAGGCATGACACGTCCAACGATGGCAGCTAATTCATCTAATATGCCACCAATAGGTCTTCCATCCTGTATACTAGCAGCGATATTTTGTAATCTTTTGATCGTATCAGGATCTGCGACAACAACAGCATTAGCCCCATATGGATCATGCTTTAATGCCTCGGCAACCGAATATTTTATTGACTCGACTTTGTTTCGGTCTAAGTTTTGATCAACATCAATTCCAACAACAGCATATTGTCCGAGAACGACAGCAGTTGTATTTTGTACATCCGGGACTCGATTCGCTAATTCCACGAGATGCTTTGCAATTTGTTGACCTGTTTTTCGATCCACCTTTTCCTGTACTGAATCTTTCACTGTGATCGCTCTTGTTTTGTATTCATCAGGAACATCCTCATGAGCATTTTCGTTGGCGGAGCATCCGGTTAAAAAGGTAAGAAGAAATACGACTAAAATCAATACTATTCGCATATTTTCACTCCTTTTTTATGCGAAGCTTTTCTTTTGCCATTATTGTTTATTTAATCTTCTATCTTTATGCATCAATACATATATTTTAGCAACAAAGGACTTTTTCCAATCTTTAAAGCAATTGGTAATTCAAAAAAAATCGGAGCAGGAGGCGAAATGTTGGGAAAAATCTATGTTTTGGATACAAATGTCCTGTTGCAAGATCCCTATTCCATTTTTTCATTTGAAGAAAATGAAGTGGTGATTCCTGCTGTCGTGTTAGAAGAAGTGGATTCGAAAAAACGATATATGGATGAAATTGGACGAAATGCTAGACAAGTTTCTAAATTAATGGATCAGCTTAGACAACAAGGACGTCTTCATGAAAAAATCCCATTGCCAAATGGGGGAACGTTAAGAATCGAATTAAATCATCGTTCCTTTCAGCAATTGCGTGATATATTTGTTGAGAAAACGAATGACAACCGTATATTAGCTATAGCGAAAAACTTATCATTAGAAGAACAAGCAAAGGAAGATGGCAAAGTTGTTATCCTTGTTAGTAAAGATGCGTTAGTACGTGTGAAAGCAGATGCTATTGGACTAA
Source organism: Bacillus alveayuensis (assembly GCA_030812955.1). Lineage (GTDB taxonomy): Bacteria > Bacillota > Bacilli > Bacillales > Aeribacillaceae > Bacillus_CB > Bacillus_CB alveayuensis. The sequence continues at coordinate 109,281 of JAUSTR010000006.1, read as the reverse complement.
ATGCAGAAGATTTTTTAAGTGATCGTGTTGTTGAAATTAATCACATATACACGGGTTACCTAGACCTTTACATAAGTACAGAAAACTTAAGCCGTTTTTATGAAAAAAATGAACTTATTCTATCTGAAATAACCAATCATCCCTTCTATCCAAATCAATTCATTGTCATGAAAGATGCGCTTGGAGGTTCACAATCCGCAATCGGTATTGTCGATAAAACAGGGAAGCGAGTTAGACGCTTAATTTTTGATTACGATCATGTATGGGGAATAAAACCAAGGAATGTTCAACAAATTATGGCTTTTGAATTGTTGATGAGAAAAGATATACAACTTGTAACGATGATTGGAAAAGCGGGAACTGGAAAAACGTTATTAGCACTCGCTAGCGGTCTTATGCAAACAGAGGACATCGGAGAATATAAAAAGCTGTTAGTAGCAAGGCCGATCGTTCCAATTGGGAAAGATATCGGTTTTCTTCCTGGGGAAAAAGAAGAAAAATTACGGCCTTGGATGCAGCCGATTTATGATAATCTTGAATATTTATTTAATACAAAAAAACCTGGTGAATTAGATGCCATATTAGCGGGGATGGGATCGATTGAAGTGGAAGCATTAACATACATTCGCGGCAGAAGTATTCCAGAACAATTTATCATTATTGATGAAGCCCAAAACTTAACGAAACATGAAGTGAAAACAATCTTAACAAGGGTTGGTGAGAAAAGTAAAATCGTTTTAATGGGTGATCCGGCGCAAATTGATCATCCTTATTTAGATGAATACAACAACGGATTAACGTATGTTGTCGAAAAGTTTAAAGATCAAGAAATCTCTGGACACGTAAAGCTGATAAAAGGGGAGCGATCAGGATTAGCCCAATTAGCAGCCGACTTATTATAAAGAAAATCTGGGCGGCCAAGCTTTATACAGCCAGATTCATGGTATGAGAGCTTAGCTCCCCTTTCAGTTCAGCTGCTGCAAGCTATGCTTCCTTAATGGGAATAAAAGGGGAAAGGGAGCTTTCCCCCTATTTCACGATAATTTCACGTACTCGTCTAATCGGGTTGTGACGGTTCGACCCATCTGGAAAATAGACGTGTATCGGTCCGTCTTCTTTTAGCGGTTTTCCATCTCGACTAAACGCTAAAATCACTTCCTTTGCATCTTCTAGGCTCATTTCGATTTCATCCGTTTCGGTATGGAAAATAACGGCATGAGCGTCTTCATTTGGGGAAGCATTAATTAAAAAAGGCTTTAAAGGCATTGCAAAGGAGCCTGTTAACACTTTTTCTTTTTCATATTTTTGTTCCGTTTTTAATGTCGGTGGAAAAACAGCTCCTTCGCGTATTTCACGTTCAAAATGCTTGGCCGTTTTTTCAATATAATCCTGATCTGTTTCTTCTTCTTTTTGTCCTTGATCAAAATATGTATGTAAATCAATGCGGCGATCATCAAATATCCACACACCTGGGTCAAGGGTAATCGAATACTTAACATTTCCTTTTATTGGTATAATATCGCTCATCTCTCATCCCTCCATTTTTCAAGTATAAGCGTTTTCTTGTATTTTGTCACATATTTCAAGAGACAATAATAATTAAAATTTACAAGCAGAAGGTTTGAGGTGACAGAAATGGCTTGTCAAACGAATCTTGACTTACAGCAGTTTATAGAAGAAGCAAAAAAAGTGACAAAGTATGGGAAAGTCGCAGATTATATTCCAGCATTAGCTGAAGCGAATCAACATGATTTATCTGCCGCCATTTACTATGTTGATGGAACGTGTGTGAAAGCAGGAGAAATGGAGACGTATTTTACTTTACAAAGTATTTCTAAAGTGCTTACACTAGCTTTAGCCTTAATGGATCATGGACAGGAATATGTATTTGAAAGGGTAGGGATGGAACCAACAGGAGATCCGTTTAATTCAATTGCGAAATTGGAAACGGTAAATCCATCGAAGCCGTTAAATCCGATGATTAATGCTGGTGCGTTAGCCGTAACCAACATGATTAAAGGAAAAAATAAAGAGGAAAAATTCGAACGAATCATCACGTTTGTTCGGAATTTAACGAACAATCATACCATTTCCATCAGCGAAAAAGTCGCTCAATCAGAATATGATACGGCTTGGCTAAACAGGTCGTTGTGTTACTTTTTAAAGGAGCACGGTATTATTCAAGGGGATGTTGAAGAATTAATGGAATTATATACGAAACAATGCGCTATACAAATGCATAGCTTAGATCTTGCCAAGATTGGGGCTGTTTTTGCTTTAAATGGAAAACATCCAGAAACTGGCATGCAATTAATCCCTGAAAAGATTGCGAGGCTATGTAAAACGTTTATGGTCACTTGTGGAATGTATAATGCTTCAGGAGAGTTTGCCATAAAAGTTGGGATACCAGCAAAAAGCGGTGTATCTGGAGGAATACTCGCTGTTGTTCCAAACCGATATGGTATTGGCATTTTCGGACCCTCTTTAGATGAAAAAGGGAATAGTATTTCAGGGATTCGTCTTCTTGAATTACTATCAGCCAAATATTCTTTAAGTATATTTTAAAAGCTGTCAACATATATTTGTCTTAAATTGTGGAGGATGAATTCTTGCATTTTTATTCTCATACGTTTAATATAAATAGATAGAGTACGTCTGTACAGCAGAACGGAGGGATTCAGTTGGCGTCTGAGATTGCGGTTGATCATCGTGAAAAGGCATTAGCGCTTCTGAAAGCAGATGCTGATAAAATTATGAAATTGATCCAAGTTCAAATGGATAATTTAACAATGCCTCAATGTCCTCTATATGAAGAGGTTTTAGATACACAAATGTTTGGCCTATCGAGAGAAATTGACTTTGCTGTACGTTTAGGTCTCATTGAAGAGTATGAAGGGAAGGCATTGCTGGATATGCTTGAACGGGAGCTGTCATCTTTACATGAGGCATTTATGAAAAAATAAGGTTACTAAAGCTCAAACCATCATCTAATTGGTTTGAGTTCTTTATTATCGGAAAATTTTTAAGGGTCTCTTTTCTGTATATTTGTCAGAAATTTCAACATAATGCGAAAAATTAGTTGAGTCATATTATTTTTTATATTATAATGTTCAAAACTTATTTTTTTTCTATAACAATTATTTTGTGCTCGTCTATCGACCATTATAAAGGAAATATGAAATTTTACTCATATTTTAATAGGTTTGAACATTTGGAGGTGAAATATAGTAGAATAGAGACAGCTAGAATGACAGAAAAGATAAGGAAGATGGTGTATGTGGAAAAAAATCATCAAATCCTACGATTATTCATTAATATTAGCTGTTTTTCTCTTATGCGGATTTGGTTTAATTATGATATACAGCTCCAGTATGATTACAGCAGTAGCCCGTTATAATTTGCCGAGCGACTACTTTTTTAAAAAGCAGTTGACATCAATCCTGCTTGGTTCAATTGCTTTTTTCATTATGATGATTTTTCCTTATCGCGCCTTTTTAAACGGAAAATTTTTACGAATCATCTTTTTTGGTTCTATAGCTGTCTTAATACTTTTATTCGTGTTTGGACATGTGGCTGGGGGAGCGCAAAGTTGGTTTCTGTTGTTTGGACGAGCACTGCAACCAGGAGAATTTATGAAATTAAGTGTCATTATTTATTTGGCTGCGATATATGAGAAGAAGCAGTCGTACATAGATGAGTTTGAAAAAGGAGCGCTTCCTCCTGTCATTTTTACGGTGTTAATATGTGTTCTCGTTATTTTGCAACCGGATATTGGAACAGCTCTTATTATCGCCATGATCGCTTGTTCGATGATTATTTGTTCTGGCATGGGCCTAAAAAGTATACTTAAACTGCTTCTTTTAGCTTCCATCTTTTTGCTAATCTTAAGTCCGTTAATTGTTTGGAAAGCTGATACTATTTTTAATTCTGCCCGCATGTCTCGCTTCACAGGATTTTTAAATCCTTTTGAAAATGAGCAAGGTTCTGGTTATCAGCTTGTCAATTCCTATATTGCCATTGGATCTGGTGGTCTGACTGGGTTAGGACTTGGTGAAAGTGTGCAAAAATATGGCTATTTGCCTGAATCGCATACTGATTTTATCATGGCGATCGTTTCAGAAGAGTTGGGGATTTTTGGAGTGTCATTCGTGCTCATTTTAATTGCTTTTATCGTTTATAAAGGTTTATATATTGCGAGAAAATGTGAAGATGCTTTCGGAAGCTTAATTGCTATTGGCGTTTCAAGCATGATCGCAATTCAAACAGGAATTAATCTTGGCGGATTAACGGGTCTCCTTCCGATTACAGGTGTAACATTACCATTTATTAGTTATGGTGGTTCTTCTCTATTACTTTTATTAATTTCGATGGGATTATTAGTAAATGTTTCGATGTTTGTGAATTATCGTGAAAAATACAAAAAGCCCGCAGCGACTATTGGTATATCACAAAACAAATAAATGTGCTATACTAATTATAAAAAATAGTATCATATTAAGGTATTAATGCTATATTTTTTTTAAATGTGATATATTGTTTAAAAGCTTATTAAAAAATGAACTAAACTATAAGGGGGATTTATATGAGGCAGAAAAAGATCGAAAAAGTATTAGTAGCAAATCGTGGCGAAATCGCGATCCGTGTATTTCGAGCATGTACGGAGTTAAACATTCGTACTGTGGCGATTTATTCGCGGGAGGACTCTGGATCTTATCATCGATATAAAGCGGATGAAGCTTATTTAGTAGGGGAAGGAAAAAAACCGATTGATGCTTATTTAGACATTGAAGGTATTATAGAAATAGCGAAAAATAATGATGTTGATGCCATTCACCCTGGATATGGATTTTTATCAGAAAATATTCAATTTGCCAAACGCTGTGAAGAAGAAGGAATTATTTTTATCGGACCAAAAACAACCCATTTAGATATGTTCGGGGATAAGGTAAAAGCTCGACAACAGGCTGAGCTTGCCGGCATCCCAGTCATTCCTGGAAGCAATGGCCCTGTTCAAAATTTAGAAGAGGTGCTTCATTTTGGAGAGGAATATGGCTATCCTTTTATTATTAAAGCAGCTTTAGGTGGAGGCGGCCGCGGAATGAGAATTGTCCGCAGCAAGGAAGAAGTAAAAGAGTCTTATGAGCGCGCCAAATCTGAAGCGAAAGCGGCTTTCGGCAATGATGAAGTATATGTGGAGAAGCTTATTGAAAATCCAAAGCATATTGAAGTGCAAATTATTGGAGATGAAGAAGGAAATATCGTTCATTTGTATGAACGTGACTGTTCTGTACAACGCCGCCATCAAAAAGTAGTGGAAGTAGCTCCTAGTGTTTCTTTACCATCTGAATTACGGGAACGAATTTGTGAGGCGGCTGTACAATTAATGAAAAATGTTCAATATGTCAATGCAGGTACGGTTGAATTTTTAGTGTCTGGCGATGATTTTTATTTCATAGAAGTAAATCCGCGCGTTCAAGTTGAACATACTATTACAGAGATGATTACCGGAATTGATATTGTCCAGACGCAAATATTAGTTGCTGAAGGGCATTCGATTCATAGTCAGAAAGTTGGAATTCCGAAACAAGAGGAAATTAAAACACATGGATATGCGATCCAATCTCGTGTAACGACGGAAGATCCATTAAATAATTTTATGCCAGATACAGGAAAAATCATGGCCTACAGGTCCGGTGGAGGCTTTGGCGTTCGCTTAGATACAGGAAACAGCTTCCAAGGAGCTGTCATAACACCATATTATGATTCGCTGTTAGTAAAGGTCTCCACGTGGGCATTAACATTCGAGCAAGCTGCTGCAAAAATGATTCGGAATTTACGTGAATTCCGTATTCGCGGAATTAAAACAAACATTCCGTTTTTGGAAAATGTTATTAAACACGAGAAATTTTTATCAGGTGAATATGATACCTCCTTTATTGACTCAACACCAGAGCTGTTCGTATTTCCGAAGCGTAAAGACCGTGGAACTAAAATGCTCACCTATATTGGGAATGTTACGATCAACGGATTCCCAGGTATCGGTAAAAAGAAAAAGCCGGTATTCGAAAAACCACAAATTCCAAAATTAAAGCTTTCTGAGCCGATTCCTTCTGGAACAAAGCAAATATTAGAAGAGAGAGGTGCAGAAGGTCTCGTACAGTGGATTAAAGATCAACAGAAAGTGCTCTTAACAGATACAACATTCCGTGATGCCCATCAATCGTTATTGGCAACACGCGTTCGTACAAATGACATTAAGCAAATTGCAGAACCTACCGCCCGCTTATTGCCTAATTTGTTCTCGTTAGAAATGTGGGGAGGAGCTACATTTGATGTGGCCTATCGTTTCTTAAAAGAAGATCCTTGGGAACGATTATTAACGATTAGAAAACGCGTTCCAAACCTTTTATTACAAATGCTTTTACGAGCATCCAATGCTGTCGGTTATAAAAATTACCCTGATAATGTCATTGAAGAGTTCGTTGAAAAGTCGGCATATGCAGGTATAGATGTGTTCCGGATTTTTGACAGCTTGAACTGGGTGAAAGGAATGGAATTGGCCATTGATGCTGTTCGGAAAACGGGAAAAATTGCTGAAGCAACGATGTGCTATACAGGGGATATTTTGGATCCAACCCGGAGAAAATATGATCTCAATTATTACAAACAGTTAGCGAAAGAATTAGAACAATCTGGAGCTCATATTTTAGGAATTAAAGATATGGCGGGTCTATTAAAGCCACAAGCTGCGTATGAGCTTATATCGGCTTTAAAAGAAACCGTTGATATCCCGATCCATCTGCACACACATGATACGAGCGGCAACGGGATTTTCATGTATGCGAAAGCGATCGAAGCAGGTGTTGATATCGTTGATACGGCTGTTAGCTCCATGGCCGGTTTAACGTCTCAACCAAGTGCAAATTCTCTTTACCATGCTTTAGAAGGACATGACCGCCAGCCAAATGTTGACATACGTGCATTAGAAAAACTATCTCAATATTGGGAAACTGTCAGAGAGTATTACCAGGACTTTGAAAGCGGAATGAAAGCACCGCATACAGAAATTTATATGCATGAAATGCCTGGAGGCCAATATAGTAACCTGCAGCAACAAGCAAAAGCGGTAGGACTTGGTGATCGCTGGGATGAAGTGAAGGAAATGTATCGCCGCGTCAATCTTTTATTCGGTGATATTGTCAAAGTGACTCCATCGTCTAAAGTTGTTGGAGATATGGCTTTATTTATGGTGCAAAACAACTTAACGGAAGAAGATATTTATGAGCGAGGCGAGACGTTAGATTTCCCTGATTCCGTTGTTGAGCTGTTCTCTGGTTATCTCGGCCAGGTGCACGGAGGTTTCCCGAAAGACTTGCAAAGAATTATTTTAAAAGGTCGAGAACCGATTACTGAAAGACCAGGTGAACATTTAGAGCCCGTTCGTTTTGAAGCACTAAAGGAAGAGCTCTATGAAATGTTAAAGCGTCCCGTCACGAGCTTTGAAGTCATTGCTTATGCCTTATATCCAAAAGTATTTTTAGAATATGTTAAAACGCAAGAACTATACGGTGATGTTTCAACGTTAGATACACCGACTTTCTTATACGGGATGAGACTTGGAGAGGAAATTGAAGTTGAGATTGAAAAAGGGAAGACGTTAATCGTCAAGCTTGTTGCGATCGGACAACCACAAGCAGACGGAACACGTGTCGTATATTTCGAATTAAATGGACAACCGCGTGAAGTGGTAATTAAAGATGAGAGCATTAAATCAACGGTTGCTTCCAAAATGAAAGCTGACCCGCAAAATGCTGGACATATAGGTGCATCGATGCCAGGTACGGTTGTTAAAGTATTAGTTGAAAAAGGTGAAAAAGTGAACAAAGGTGATCACTTAATGATTACAGAATCGATGAAAATGGAAACAACAGTACAAGCTCCATTTAGCGGAACTATTCAAGATATTTATGTCCAAAACGGTGAAGCTATTCAAACAGGAGATTTATTAATTGAAATTAGTAAAAGCTAAGAACTTGCAGGGTATTGAAAGGTTTGAATTTAAGAGTAGCTTGTTTTTTGAAGGAATGTTTTCTTCTTTTACCTCTAGAGAAGGGAGCAATTGTGTGTAATATTTTTCATTAGTAGTCGTATGATTACTCATAAAAAATCGTCCTTTCTGTAGTGTTGGTTTTTACAGGATAGGACGATTTTTTGTTTGTTTTTTAATCAATTTCTTTTTCAATCTTATGAAACATAGAAGGAAATCCACGACACTCCCGTGGAAAAACAAATAAATTCTTTATGTAAATGCTTTTAGAATAATAAGCATTGTTTAAACCTTAATACAAAACAATTACATATATCTAATGACACAAGTGTTAATTATCCATTATTTTACTTAAACATACAGAATCGTTTGGCTGAAAAGCTAGAAATAGAGCCATCCCAACTGGTTATTATTGGTTAATCAACACGCCTGATCTAATGAAATATTAAGGACATTTGGAAATATGTCATCAGTAACGGTTTTATATGTGCTTGAACAATATATTCAAAAGCAGCTTGCTAAACAGGGGGAATATGGTTTAATCGCGGCGATGGGACCAGTTTTTTTCTCTGAGCAAGTTTTAGTTTGATGGGAGTGAGGATCCGTGCAGATCTTTTTTACGTTCATCAGTATTTTAGTCATTCAAAAGAAAAGGCATTATTTCAAGAAACCGACTATGCAGAAGCTTTTAAAAGTACGTCTCGGTTTGCGGTAAAAAAATAAAAAGACTATTGAAAATGATTATCGTTAATGATAAACTGTAATTAAAGATGAAAATCATTTTCAACGAGAAGGTTGGTGTTGATCGATGATTACTGCTTTTATTGTTGGAACGGTTTTAACATACAGCTTGATGATCGGGTATGTTTTAAAAAGAGTTGAAGCTAGTCAGTAAGTTCAATATGTTTGCATTTCTCCTTTACATATATAAAAAATGGATTTATGCCTAATAGTGGCCATTCTAAAACAGAAGTTTTAGAGTGGCTTTTCTTATGTCTTGATCAAGCATAAACGAAAAAAATATGATAAAATTTAACATTATAAATGAAACAACAAAAGGGGATGTGACATGGAACAGCTTAAAGAACAAATGACATCACAAAATATCGAACAGATGCTTCAGCAAATTCCTGAACATCTTTCACAAGAATATTTCATGAAGTGGAAGGAATTGTGGGAAAAATATAACGATGGACGTTTCCATATAACCTTTACAGGACACTTTTCAGCAGGAAAATCTACACTGCTTAATCACATCCTGCATGGAGATGTGTTGCCATCGAGTCCTCTTCCAACAAGTTCAAATATCGTGATGCTTGCAAAAGGGAAAAATCTTGTTAAAGCATACGATTTTAATGGCAATGTGTATCAATGGGAAGGCCAAGTGCCATCTTCTTTTATTCAGTCATTATGTAAACGTGGAGATGTTTTGAAAAAGGTTTATATACAGAGTGATTCATTTTCACTAAATGATGAATTTGTATTCATGGACTCGCCAGGTATTGATTCAACCGATGATGAACACCGCAAAAGTACTGAATCTGCTTTGCATATGTCTGATTTATTAGTATATGTAACCGATTACCATCATGTTCAATCAGAAATAAACGTTTCTTTTATTAAAAAATTAAAAGAAATGAATAAAACGTTGCTTATTATCGTCAATCAAATCGATAAGCATAACGAGGATGAAATTAGCTTTACTACTTTTCGAAATCGAATAGAGTCAACGATGATGGAATTAGGAATGAATCGAGAAGACATCTTTTACACATCTTTAAAAAAGCTTGATCATCCGTTAAATGAACTTGAACGATTAAAAGAGCGGTTTCAGAAATATTTATGGAACAAAAAAGAACATATATACAAAAATTTATTACAATCTGCCAATTATTTAATAGAGGAAATCGAACATGACTGGAACAGCTCAATTTTAACTCAAAGTGAATTAAATGAAGAGCAATTTTTTCAGTTAGAAGAATCCATTCAAACTCTAAATGATGTGTTAAATAAAATTAATCAAGCATTTGAATCTATAAATAATGAACAAGAAAAGCTAATTTCTTATTATGAAGAGGAGCTAAACAGCTTATTAAAAAACGCAAATATCATCCCTTATCAAACAAGAGAAAAGGCAGCAAACTACTTGAAAACAGAAGATCCATCCTTTAAAGTAGGCATGTTTTTCTCAAAAAGGAAAACAGAAGCAGCTAAAAATCATGCTTTACAAGAATTACATGAAGACTTGAAAAAACAAGTTGAAACACAAATTATTTGGCATATTCGAAACTTATCAAAAAGCGTTTATGAAACGTTTCAGATTGAACAACCAACGTTATTAGATGAGATTTTGCATATACAAATAGATATCGAAAAGGATGAATTAAAGAAGATTATTAAACAAGGTGCGCAATTAAACGATCAATATGTTCTTCAATTTACAAAAGATTTATCTGAATACATGAAACAGAAATGTAAAAAAGCTGCGTTAACGATACAGGATAAGCTTGTTCAAACACTCGTTAGCCAAAAAGAAAATCAAAAACAAGAATTAATAACGAAAAAGGAAAAGCTAACAGTTGAGCTTCTTTCTATTTCAAAGTTGTTTGATGAGAAACAACGAGTTCAAGAATGGAAGAAGAAAATGAATAGTTTACTAGCAAGTAGCCAACTTGAAGCGTTATTTTCAAAACACTCTGATTATTTAGCTGATTCCATTACTTGTCTAAAAGTAGGAGAAGTACCTGATCTATTGAAAGAACAATTAGATGAACAACCACCTATTTCAACCATTAAGGAAAATAAAATGGAACGAGAAATGGTTAGCGGAAATAATCATTTATTATTGCAATTAAAAGAAACAGCTAAACATTTAAGTTCGATTGAAGAATTGAAATACTATGCGGAACGCCTAAAAGAAAGAGCGAGCGCTATTGAAAACAAATCCTTTACGATTGCTATGTTTGGAGCTTTTAGTGCAGGTAAATCAAGCTTTGCCAATGCGTTGATTGGTCAAAAAATTTTTCCATCCTCTCCAACTCCAACTACAGCCGTTATTAATAGGCTAACAGGTGTAGTAGAACCTTATCAGCATGAGGATGTGCTTATTCAGTTTAAATCGAATGAGCAGCTGTTAAGTGAGATCAATGAGTTATTACGACCATATTCATTACAAATTGAGTCGATCACGAACATTTCTTCTCTAATTGAACAGGCTAAACAACAAAAAGTTAGCGATGCCATTCTCAAAAGACTCGATACATATGAAAATGGTATTCGATTTTATGAACAGGAAACGAAAAGTTCATTACAAAAAGTAGTCAATTTATCAGAAATTGAACCGTATGTTGCAACAGAAGAAAAAGCTTGTGTTGTACAAGAAGTGACCGTTTATTATGATTGTGAATTAACAAAGAAAGGGATTACTTTAGTTGATACGCCAGGTGCAAGTTCACTTCATCAGCGTCATACTGAATTGGCCTTTCAATATATTAAAAAAGCAGATGCCATTATTTTCTTAACGTATTTTAATCATCCATTTTCAAAAGGTGATGAGCAATTCCTACATCAATTAGGACTTGTAAAAGATACGTTTACAATGGATAAAATGTTTTTTATTATCAATGCGATTGACTTAGCTGAGAACGAGGAAGAGGCCAAAGCAGTAAAAGACTATGTCAAACAGATGCTTTTAAGTCATTCAATACGAAATCCAAGGTTATTCCAAATCTCAAGCTTATTTACATTAGAAAATCAACAGCTTGAACATGTAACGAATGAATTTTCATTATTTGAAAATGTGTTTACACAATTTATTGAACAAGAATTAATGCACATTTTAATGAATAGTGCCAAAGAGGAAATTCAAAATGCGATCCAACAGTTAAAGGATATGATTTCTTTATCCAAATTGGATGAACATGAACGTCAATTAAACATCAAGAAGCTCAAAAACACATTAGAAGACATTAAGAACGTGATACAATCTATTCAGGAAGAAGAGCAGATCGTCCAATTGAAACAAGAATTAAAAGAGTTAAATCATTATGTTATTCAACGTATTCGTTTCCGTTTGTCTGATTTCTTTAAACAAACCTATCAGCCTTCTAAATTTTTGAATAGTAAAGGAAATGAAAAAGAAATTTTAAACAGCTGTTTTCATGAAATGGTCTCATTATTGAATATTGAACTTCAGCAAGAATTAAATGCAACAACTCTTCGATGCGAAAAATTTATACAATCATTAATGGAACAAGTTTATAGTAAAGTAAATGAGAAGGTTAGAACGCAATTTCTTGATGTGCCGTTTACAAGTGTAGAACAACTCCAGGTGTCTACTCCGAAAATGGATCCTAACATCCAATCATATATTAGTGAACAAATGGAAAAGGGACATAAATATTATAAAAATGCAAAATCCTTCTTTGAACGAAATGAAAAGAAAAAGCTATTTTTATATTTTGAAGAACAATTTCCAACTGTTATCGAACAGGCTGTGAAAAATGAAGAAAAACATCTTCTTCATTATTATCAAGAGGTTTTAATTAATCAAATGAAACGATTAAAAGAGCAGATGATTACGGATTCTCAAACATTGATCAATTCTAAGCTGCAAACATTAACTTCACCTAAAGATGTTCATGAGCTTGAAACTTTATTAAGGAAAATCGAGCAAGAGATTTTGCAATGATTCAGAATGATCGAAACGATCTCCAAATCTAAAATCAAGAAGATCTATGATCGTATCACCAACTGGAACAAACGCCTCCTTCAAAAGAAATGGTCAATGACTTTATTTTATAATGGTTATGGGGGAAGAGGGAGATTTAGTTGGCAAAGAGAAAATATCAATATTGTGCTACATGCATTCATTTTCTAGTGAAAAAGGAACAATCCAAAACGACATATCAATGTAAGCGACTAGGTTATGAAACAAAGCCGTACTATACATTTAACTGCTGGACACCAAAACAAAACGTGGTAGAATTGATGAGAAAGAGGGGGGATCAACCATGACAGAAGTTCATAAAGAAATTACAAAACATTCAAATCGTCAACATCAGCTAATTAAATCTTTTATCGCTTTAGAAAGAATGCGTGAGGAGTATATTGATGAAGCGGTCCAACGTTGCTTACAAAATAAACCATTTTCTGTTGATAAAATAAATGCTGTAACGGAAGAAATCAATCAGTTAGCAAAGGAAGGAATCATTCCAACGCGAAAACATGTTACGATCGAAATGGTCAAAGAGTACGTTCAAAGAAAATTTCAACATGAAGTATGAAGTGAAATGAATGAGATAAACTAATCGTGATCCCTCTTGAAAGGAGGATTAATCACGATGGGGCGTACAAAGCAAGGAAATGCAAATGCACAACGCAACAATAATGCCAAAAAGAAAAATGAGTTGAATCAGCCATTTCCCTCATATGCCGCTAGAGAAGTTGAAAAAATGTCCAGTGATCAAAAAGAAGAAGAGTGACCTAAATAGGGTCACTTTTATTATTGCTTTTCGACTGTCCATATACTGAACAATGCACGAGGTCGGACAAATCACCTTTGTCCGACCATCGACATTTGTTCGGTTCACGTCACACTACGCGTAACATAGCAAGCGTATCGCTTGCCTGACAGTCGAAAAGCTATAAACCTTTTAGAAACAACCAAGAGCTTTGACTCCCAACCCATGTATGAAAAAGTTTTTTACAGAAAAAGAGCCTTTTTCAAACAGAACGATTTTGTTCAGGCTTTTTCAATCTCCATATTGAATCATGTGGAAGCTCTGAGATGATCATGGCCAAAAAGATTAGTAAGCAACCAATTCCACTTAATATGGTTAATCGTTCATTTTGATAAATAAAGGCTGTAATGGCAGCAAAAACAGGTTCCATGGCAAAAATTAAGGCAACTCGGGAAGCAGTTGTATAGGCTTGAAATTTTGTTTGCACGACAAAAGCGTACGCTGTTGCTAATAATGATGTAACGAATAAGGCGATGATGACTTTTGTATTGGCGACCATATTCCAATTTATTGGATATTTCCAAATTTCAAATAAAAAAGAAGCAATAAAACTAAATATAGATACTGTAAAAATTTGAACAATCGTTAATGGATAAGCTTGAAGTTTTTTTGAATATTTATCAGTAAAAATTATATGAAATGCAAATGCGAAAGCACAGAATAAAACAAGTAAATCACCTAAATTTAACTTTGTAAAATCACCCATTGTTAATAAAAATAACCCTATAGTACCCATGATCGCACCTACAATCGATAAGGGCTTTAACTTTTCTTTTAATAACCAAACGGATAGAAAGGGGACCATCATAACACTTAAGCCAGTAATAAATCCAGCCTTTGAAGAGGTTGTATACATAAGCCCAAGCGTTTGGAATGCGTAACCGAAAAAAAGAAATAATCCAAGGATGAATCCGTTTATGAAAATAGTACGTGTAAATCGAATATGATATGTAGGATGGATCATTAATATCGTTAAAAATACACCTGCCATGGCAAAGCGTATACCGTTAAAAAGATGAGGTGGGAGAATTTGGATTGCATTTTGCACAACAACAAACGTCACACCCCAAATTAAAGCAACACTTAATAATAACACGTCTGCCATCAGCTGTTTTTTCATCTTTTACCACTCACTATCCATTTAAACGAATGGCTTCTTTAGCTAATTGATCTGCTTTTTGATTTTCTTTTGCAGGAATCCATTTGATAAAAAATAAATCTAGTTGATCAATATAATGTAGGGCTGTTTGTAATAAACTTGCAAAAGGCTCCTTTTTGGCAAAGCGCTTCTCAACAGCACGTTCTACCGCTTGGGAATCTGTACGAAAGGAAACGCTTTTATATCCTTTTTCGAAACAAATTTCCAATGCTTTCACAAGAGCTTGAAACTCTGCTTCATGGTTGTTCATCGAACCAAGTGGTATTTTGTATGTTTCTTGAAGATTCGGACCTTTTATATAAATTCCAGCACCGGAAGGACCTAAATCCCCTGCACTCGCACCATCTATATACACTTCTAACAAGCTATTCACTCCTTCTACTTTTACATAAAATTGATGTGATGATGGATAAATGTAATATAAAATTGCATAATAATAGATAAAAAATGTGTAAGTAATGATGGCCTTATAAGGATTTTTTTTAAGTTTCGTTTCGTATTATAGCATAAATAGGAGATGATCATTGCTAAAGGGGTTGAATTTTATGACGGTTCATATAAAATGGGTATATCAGCCTGTTAAAAGTAAAGACGTAATGCTCATTATTTAGCATAATCGGAAATAGAAGGGATGGAGAATTAAAGAGGAGAACCGTTTACAATTGAAAATGAATTCAGCGGAGTTGGATCATATGGACAAAAAGCAAGTAATTGAACAAATAACAGAACTGATGGATACGTATTGTATAGATTGTTTTTTAAAAAAACATTTTCGAAAAGAGTTCGGAAAAACATATGCTCATTCTTTTTGTATTAATCAATGTACCGTTGGACAGAAAATCAAGGAATTTGGCAGTCAATTATTATAAAAATCCACTGAACATGTATAATCAGTGGATTTTTTCAGTTAAGGTTCCTCTTTATACGCTTCTTCTAGTTGATGCTCACATTTTTGGAGCAATTGATTTTGCTTTTCGACAAAATCTTGGTCAAATTCAGAAATGTTATGCACAAATGAATCGTATAATCGTTTTGCATCAGAAATCGCTCTTTTTGCATCATCCATCAATTCAGGGTCCATGTTCATCGTCGCTTCTCCGACCATTTTTTGAGCTGCTTGAACAGCTAACTGCAGCTGTTTTCTTTCATTAAATCCACTTATGAGATGGGTATGATTGATTTGATCCATCTGTCGACACCTCCTATCATTAGGATAAGAAAAGAATCAAAAACTATTCAAATTCAAAAATGATTAAGTAAAAAGAAGGTGGTTTTATAAAGATATTGAATTTTATATATTGTATACATATTTTAAATTGTATGAATTTTTATGAGGAGTGAAAATTATTATATGGAAAAAACATATTTGCTTGAAGAAAATATTAAAAAAGCGTTTCAAGAATTACACAATGATTTGGAACAGTTAATTCATATGGCGTATGGTCAAGAAGGATTGAACGAACGTGAAGTGAGGCAGATTGAGCACAATATGAAGCAAAATTTGAAGGCGATTGAATATTTTATGATTTTTTATAAACATTGTAAAAAGAAGCAAAACGAGTAAGAGATTGTCTAACCCTCTTATCAAATGTCCGTCAATGGTTTTTTTACACATCTTCCAGTTATTGTTTTTGTGAATGTCTAAATACGTATTTTCTTTTTGTTTTTGCCTTCAAACTAAAAAGAGGCTTATTTCAGCCTCTTGTATGGTAAGATCGTTTGCGATCTCAATTTTTATAATTTCACCACGTTTGCAGCTTGAGGTCCACGATTTCCTTGTACAATTTCAAAAGAAACTGCCTGACCTTCTTCTAAAGATTTAAATCCTTCTCCTTGGATTGCAGTGAAGTGTACGAATACATCGTCTCCACCTTCCACTTCAATGAATCCATAACCTTTCTCATTGTTAAACCATTTTACTTTACCATTTTGTTGCATACTTCTTTTTCCTCCTAATTACTTGCACAAAGCGTGCGTAAAAAATTTTCATCATTTAACTTGAATATTATGCAACAAAAAAGCTCACATGAACCTTAAAGCTGCGAAAATATTCTGCTAAATGATGTTTCTAATATACAATATTGGAAGTGCTAAAGTCAAGCAAATGACCTTTTTATTTCGACCATGAAATTATTCGGTTTTATTACGTTGTTCTTTATTTCGTTTGTTCCCTTTACTATTGTCACCAGATATTGAGAAGGACTGAAAATCAGCATTAGGACGATTTTGATTTTCGCTTCCTTGATTTATTTTTTTTGTCATATATTCCACCTCCACCTTTTATTTTGTATGAAAAGCATACATTTCATTCCTATTGCACGTTTTTGTTTAATTTCATAGAATGGAAGAAAATGAAAGGAGTTATGGTGTATGGGTCAACCGATGTGGCATTTAGAGGCAGCCCATCAATGGGATTCATTTGCAGAGGGATGGAACTCCTCTAGCCAAGAAATGTGGGAACAAGGAAGTCGTAAATCAATTGTTCCATTTATGAAACGATATATTCCTAAAGGAAAAGCAATTTTAGATGTAGCATGTGGTGATGGTTATGGCAGCTGGAAATTAGCACAAGAAGGGTACATTGTGACAGGGACTGATATATCGCAAAAAATGATAGAGCTAGCTAGAAAGCGTTCAGAAAAAAGGAATATTCAGTTTATTAAAGCAGATATGGTTCAATTGCCATTTACCGATCAGACGTTTGATGCGATTATGGTTATTAACGGACTGGAATGGACAGAAAAACCTTTTCAGGCATTGCATGAACTGAAACGAGTATTGAAAAAAGATGGTTTTCTATGTGCAGCGATTTTAGGTCCGACCGCACATCCTCGAAAACATAGCTACAAGAGGCTATATGGAAAACAAACGATTATGAATACGATGATGCCGTGGGAATTTCAACAGTTAGCCATCGAAAACGGCTGGAAGCTGATCGGAGAAGAAGGGGTCATGAAAAGGGGAGTAAATTCGGAAATGTTGGCACAGCTTCCAAACGAATTGAAGCAAGCTTTATCATTTATGTGGCTTTTTATGCTGCAAAAATAAATTCACAAAAAAAGCTTTCAGGGAATATGATTCCATGAAAGCTTATTATAAAATGTTTATGGGATTAAAAATTGACGGAGCCATAGGAAAGGTAAGCTCGTTCTTTTATTTTTTCCGATTCCGTCAAAATATCTTGTAAAATCGTATCAACAGCATTTTTATGGTGAAGCTTTTGAATATTGCGTTTCATTTCTTCAATCAATGATGGATTATTTAATAAATTCTCGACAACATCGTAAATTTGCTCGCTCTTTGTCACAATTTTGGCAGCCCCATTTCGTGCGAAAAATTCAGCATTTTCCTTTTCTTGACCAGGGACTGGCTTGTATAAAATTAACGGTACGCCAATGGCTGCTGCTTCACTTAACGTAATGCCACCAGGCTTTGTAATCATGCAAGAGGAAACCCGGAAAAGTTCATCAATACGTTCAACATATCCAAAAACTTTAAGTTTTTTTGGATGTTCTTCGGCAAGTGGCTGAAGCTGTTCACGTAAGGAATCATTTTTACCACAAACAATAACCGTTTGTAGTTTATGATGATGTAAAAACGATTCACAAAGATCTTTTACGTTTTTTAACACTCCATGAGCTCCAGCCACAATTAATAATGTTTTTTTATGAGGATTTAACTCATATTTTTTATAAAGTGATGCTTTATCCATCGTTTCTTCAAATTGTTGGCGAATCGGGATGCCGGTTACTTTTATATGTGACGGTAAAACACCTTCATTGATTAATTTTTCTTTTACTTCATCTGTTGCTACATAATATTTATCTATATTTCGATGGATCCATATTTTATGTAAACAAAAATCTGTTAATACATTAAAGGTTGGGATGACTTTTCCTGTGCGACGTCGATACTCCGGTGCAACGATTAATGGGAAGGTATTAATAATAAAATCTGGTTTTTCAGTTGTTATTAGCTCATGAAGACGTTTATTTCCCATCTTATAGTAAATATTCATCACTCGCTTGTCATACATTTTGTCGACACCGTAATAAAATAATCGGTAAAATTGCTTTCCGACTGAAAAGCTTTTTAAATATAAGTATTTTGTTACTTCTGTAATGATAGGATGGGATTCTTGATAAAGATCAGAAACGACCACATCCATTCCTAACTGCCTGCACTTTTCTTCAAGTGTTTTAGCAACTTGAATATGTCCATTTCCATAATTCGCAGTTAGAATCATTACTTTTGGATTGTTCCTCAAATCACAATCACCTCAACAAACAGCAACCATTCTTTTTCTTTGGCTCTTTTCGAAAAGATTGTTGCTTTTAGCTTTTCGACTGTCAGGCAAGCGATACGCTTGCTATGTCACGCGTAGTGTGACGTGAACCGAACAAATGTCGATGGTCGGACAAAGGTGATTTGTCCGATCACGTGCTTTGTTCGGTTCATGGATAGTCGAAAAGCAACAAAGTTTACGAAAAAAGCCTTTTCTATTTAATAACAGACTACCATAGAAATATTATGAGAAGATAAATTTATTTTTAAAGGAATTTCACAAATTACATAAATGTAAACGTTATATTATTTTTTGTTGAAAAATGTTACATTTTTATTTTATACAGCTATTATAACAAAATGAATGATAAAATATCACATTATTCCCAAATATAAGGAGTTTCTTGATATACATAATAATTTAACCAGTTCACAAATAATAAGTTTGCATGTGAACGCCAACGATGCAATGGCTCTTTTGTAGGATCATCATTCGGAAAATAATTTTTAGGCAGGTCAATGTCTAACCCTTTTGCTAAATCTCGTTCATATTCATCTCGTAATGTTGTTGCATCATATTCTGGGTGGCCTGTTAAGAAAATATGCTTTCCATCTTTAGATGCAATTAAACAAACTCCCGCCTCTTCTGATCGAGACAGTATTTCCAGATCAGGAATGCTATAAAGTGATTTCGTATCAATATCAGTATGTCGTGAATGTGGCGCTAAATAAATATCATCAAAACCTCTTAATAATTTGACAGATGGATTGGTAATCTTATGTTCGAAAATGCCAAAACATTTCTTTGGTAGCATAATTTTATTTATACCATAGTGATAATACAAGCCGGCTTGTGCTCCCCAACAAATATGCAATGTTGAAGTGACATGCTCTTTTGTCCAAGCAAAAATAGTCGTGAGTTCCTCCCAATAATTCACCTCTTCAAACGGGAGTTTTTCAACTGGTGCCCCTGTAATAATCATACCATCAAATTTTCGATGGCGGATTTGTTCAAAGGTTGTATAAAATTGATCTAAATGGTACTTACTCGTATTTTTTGGTGTGTGAGTTTTCGGTCTTAAAAACGTAATATTTACTTGTAATGGTGAATTTCCTAAAAGACGCAAAAGCTGTGTTTCGGCTTTTTCTTTTTCTGGCATTAAATTTAAAATTAAAATATTTAACGGACGAATATCTTGTGTATAAGCACGCTTTTCATCCATAACAAATATATTTTCATTTTCTAATATTTCCTTTGCGGGCAAATGAGAAGGAATGTTAATTGGCATTTTTAAGCCTCCTTGATTTTCTAAGTGTAATGACCATTTTAAGGATTCTCCAAGTATTTCTAATTATAGAAAGATAACGGTCATATTTCAATTTTAGATTTGTTAATATGGAGATGTTAGCAAAGTTTTATTTTAAAATGATTTTAGCAGATTTATTACAAAATGAAAGAGGGATTTACATGAAGTTGAAAACGGCAATAAAATCAGACCTTGAAATCGCTCAACATGCAACATTAAAATCGATTGAAAAAATAGCTGATCAGCTTGGAATTGAAGAAGATGAGCTAGAGCTATATGGCAAGTATAAAGCGAAGCTATCTCATCGAATTTTAGAGAGGCTAAAGGATCAGAAGGATGGAAAAATCATATTAGTCACGTCCATTAACCCAACACCAGCAGGGGAGGGGAAATCAACCGTTACAGTTGGGCTCGGTCAAGCTTTACATAAATTAAATAAAAAGGTCGTCATTGCATTGCGTGAGCCATCTTTAGGACCTACGATGGGGGTGAAAGGAGGAGCGACTGGAGGTGGTTATTCACAAGTTCTGCCAATGGAAGATATTAATTTGCACTTTACTGGAGATCTTCACGCCATTACAACGGCAAATAATGCGTTAAGTGCCTTTATCGATAATCATATCCATCAAGGCAATGAATTGAAGATTGATCACCGAAGAATCGTCTGGAAACGTGTGTTGGATTTAAATGACCGCGCATTAAGAAATGTAGTCGTAGGTCTTGGCGGACCGGCACATGGTGTTCCTAGGGAAGACGGGTTTGACATTACTGTAGCTTCTGAGATTATGGCTGTTCTATGTTTAGCTACTAGTATAGAAAATTTGAAGGAACGGTTATCAAAAATGGTCGTTGCCTATAATATCGACAACGAACCGATTACCGTGAAGGATCTTGGAGTTGAAGGGGCACTCACTCTTTTATTAAAAGATGCGATTAAGCCAAATTTAGTTCAAACGATTGAACACACTCCTGCCATTATTCACGGTGGACCTTTTGCAAACATAGCACATGGCTCAAATAGTGTGATAGCAACGAAAATGGCTGCGAAATTAGGGGATTATGTTGTGACAGAGGCAGGTTTTGGTGCAGACCTTGGCGCAGAAAAATTTTTGCATATTAAAGCACGGTCAGCTGGAATTAAACCAGAAGCAGTTGTTATTGTTGCCACAGTTCGTGCTTTAAAAATGCATGGTGGGGTTCAAAAAGAAGATTTAAGCATAGAAAATATTGAAGCTATTAAAAACGGTCTACATAATTTAGCCAAACATATTGAAACGATTCAAAACTTCGGCTTACCTTATGTAGTTGCGCTAAATAAATTTACTGGTGATACGGAAAAAGAAATGAGTACGATTATGGAATGGTGCCAAAATCATAATCATCCTATCGCCTTAACGGAAGTATGGGAAAAAGGGGGCGAAGGTGGGATTGACTTGGCGAAAAAAGTTATCCAACAAATAGAAAAGAAGGAAAACCGCTTTAGTTATTTGTATGAAGAAGATGATTCAATTGAGGATAAAGTTTTAAAAATTGCTAAAAATGTTTATGGAGCAAAAGGTGTAGAGTATACAAGCAAGGCGAAAAAACAACTAGAGGAAATGAAAAAGAATGGTTGGGATAAGCTCCTTGTTTGTATGGCCAAAACTCAATATTCCTTATCAGATGATCCAAAAAAAATAGGTCGTCCAACGAATTTTACGATTACCATTCGCGAGTTTAGGCCATCTGTCGGAGCAGGGTTTATCGTAGCCTTAACAGGGGAAATTTTATCAATGCCTGGGCTTCCAAAACATCCTGCTGCATTAAAAATGGATGTCGATCCATCCGGAAATGCAATAGGGCTATTTTAAGGTGATAATGATGTTTGATCCGACTGTTTTTGATCATTTAAAAACGGTTTTAGAAGGGGCTATTTATGACGAGGATATAGCAGGAGAGCTATTTGTTATAAACCGAGAAGATTTCGTTAATTTAGCCTTGATGTCTAGAACATTTCGAATTTCCTTTAAAACAGATGTCGATTCTCCTTGTTCTGCAACGGTGATTCTTCACTATCCAAATGAGCAATTATATGGAGAGATATCGGAAACCATCCGCGATCCGGTCTGCCATGTTTCAATTGAATTTGAAAGAACGATTTCACACCTATTTACAGTGTCAAAGTATTGTAAAATTCTTGAGGAGAATTGGCATCCGAACACTATTTCAACGCTCATTCAATATGACCCTTTTCAAAAAGAAAAGAAGGTGTATTTGATTCGATTTTCGCTTTCGAATCCTCACTTGATCAGTGAGGATCAAATAGAGGATATGGATCCGATCATTTTGAACACAATAAATTCTTTACGGGAATTGTCAAGCTGAGTTCATCACACTTACCATTTGCTGTATTTAATACGTTCACCGAGAAATCTTCCAGATCAAAGTGAAGTGTAGGTGAGAAAGGATAACTAATCTCCAATCTGTACGTAAAGATCAAAGTATGGAAAATCGACGCAGATTGAAGGCGGAAAAAAATGAAAAGTTTAACAGCAATGATGTAAGCTCGAAAAGTACCAAGTCATTGCGAAAAGGAAAACCTATGTAGTATGCTTTTATTGAAAATGAATCGAAGGAGTGATGATCGTGTCATTGGTATATGAAGAATATATGCGCCAGTTAGTGAAGCCAATGCGCCAAGAATTAACGAATTCAGGATTTCAAGAATTGTTAACTCCAGAAGCCGTTGAACAATTTATGGAAAATGTGAGCGGGACAACACTTGTTTTCGTCAATTCAGTCTGTGGCTGTGCAGCTGGCCTTGCTCGACCTGCCGTAACGCAGGCTTTATTAAGAAGTGAAAAAACACCTGATCATCTTGTTACAGTATTTGCAGGTCAAGAGAGGGAAGCAACGGCTAAAATGCGTGAATACTTCGTAGGTTATGAACCATCTTCTCCATCCATAGCATTATTAAAGGATCGAGAAGTCGTCCATTTTATTCCTCGACACGAAATAGAAGGAAATACGTTGGAAGGGGTTATGGAAAATTTACTCCAAGCATTTGCACAACATTGTTAAAGGATGCCCTCAGTTTTATTTTCTGTCTCTCACCGTTTCATAGCCTAATTTTACTTAAGCATTTATTCAAAATTTATGAGTAATTTTTTTCATGAGCATCATAATAATGGGTGGAGGTGTCAACAGCATGACGAAACGAAAGAAAGATCCATCCACGATAGGTCTGAATTCCTCTCAGGTTGAAGGGCAGGGTACGACTAGAAACGAATTAGGAATATCGAAAGATTCATCACGTAAAAAACAAAAAAGATTTTAAACGAAAGAAACTCATGGTACTCCATGAGTTTCTTTAGTCTGTAATTTCCATTATGATTAAATAAGCAAGGGTAATAAAGCTTCCGACGATAAACAAAGTTTCGAACATATCAATCCCCCCAATTTTTTAATCTCATATGTACAATTTAGCCTATCTTATTTTACTCTTTTTCATGCTAAATTTAAACCCTTTCAATGAAAACATCACAATGGAAGTGGGTGAATTGAACAAAAATTCATATATTGTACTTATTTGTATGGTAGAATAATAGACAAATAGAATATTTAGGAAGGTATACCATGATGAAGAGATGGGTACGGAAAACGCTAGTTCTTTTATTTACGATCGTGACATTTGGTCTCGTTTCACCACCTGACATTTTATTGGCAGATGAAAACACATCAGGACCATCATCGCAAGAGTCAACGAGTACAGTTGCCATTTTCTCAGATCCGTATCATGATGAATCAAACTTCATAGAAACGTTTATCGCCAAAGCTGAAAAACAATCGTTTGAGAAATTCGGAAATCGCATTGGACCAGTGATTGAAGATGAGTTTAAATCGATTATTTTTCCTAAAATGGAAGAAGTAATCAGACATTTTTTAAAAGTGGAAAAAGAAAATTTTGAACATGTGATGATTTCATCTAAGCCGTCCGGGGGAAAAAGCGAAAAAATTTTTCACATTTATGATGAAAAAACAGGAAATGATCTTATTCGTTTTCATGTAAGGGTTGACCACCCGCCTCAAGAAGGATATTGGTTTAATTTTCACTATCACACTTATCACGATCATTTTCAAACCCATTACCATTTAGGTAAGATTTATTGGGATCGCAACACACCACCAAACTGGATGACACATTAAAGGATGGAGGGAATCAAATGAACAAGTATACGTTACAGGAAATGATAGAAATGACGAAACAATCTCTTGAAGAGCGAGGTGTCACCATTACAGATATTGCTGAAATTGTCATGAAGCTACAGCAAAAATATATTCCTGATATTACAATTGATGAATGTAAAAAACATATTGAAAATGTCCTGAAAAAACGTGAAATTGTTCACGCCGTTTTAACTGGAATTGCCCTTGATCAAATGGCTGAACAAAAATTATTACCAGAGCCATTACAGCAATTAGTTGAAACGGATGAACCTTTATACGGTATTGATGAAATATTGCCTTTATCAATTGTTAATATATACGGCTCGATTGGTTTTACGAATTTTGGATTTTTAGATAAAGAAAAATATGGAATTATCAAAAAACTAGATTCAGAAAAAAATGGTCGTGTGAATACGTTTTTAGATGATATTGTGGCGGCCATTGCTGCAGCTGCTGCAAGCCGAATTGCTCATCATCATCGCGATCAAATGGATAAACAACTGTCAGAAACGTTAAGCCAGTAAGTACGCAATTTGGCGTACTTTTTTCATTGCATGCTACGAGCATATAAAAATATCGATCATTGATTTTTTTTAGTATGAACCATAAAATAAGAAAGAATGTAGTCATGAGGGATTAGACAAAGAAGGATGTGTCGAGGGTGAAACAATATTTAGATCTTTGTCAGCATGTTTTAAAAAATGGGGTTGAAAAAGACGATCGAACAGGGACTGGTACTATTAGCACATTTGGATACCAGATGAGATTTGATTTATCAAAGGGATTCCCGTTATTAACGACGAAAAAACTTCATTTAAAATCAATTATTTATGAGTTGCTATGGTTTTTAAAAGGCGATACGAATGTCAAATACTTGCAGGAACATGGCGTAAGGATTTGGAATGAATGGGCAGATGAAAATGGAGAACTAGGTCCAATTTATGGATACCAATGGCGGTCTTGGACAGCAGCTGATGGCCGAACAATTGATCAAATAACAAACGTTATTGATGAAATTAAACGAAATCCTAATTCGCGCCGATTAATTGTAAATGCATGGAATGTCGGGGATCTAGATAAGATGGCATTACCGCCATGTCATGCTTTCTTTCAATTTTATGTGTCAGAAGGGAAGCTTTCCTGTCAATTGTACCAACGTTCAGCGGATGTTTTTTTAGGAGTTCCTTTTAACATCGCTTCATACGCCCTGTTAACGATGATGGTCGCACAAGTGACAGATCATCAACCAGGGGAATTTATTCATACTTTTGGTGACGTTCATATTTATAAAAATCATCTTGACCAAGTAAAGCTGCAGCTAACTAGAAAACCAAGACCATTACCGAAAATGCACTTAAATCCAAATGTAAAGTCCATTTTCGACTTCAAATACGAAGACTTTGTCCTTGAAGGATATGATCCACATCCACATATTAAAGGAGAAGTTAGTGTATGATTTCCTTTATTTTTGCAATGGATCGAAATCGTTTAATTGGTCAAAATAATCAACTGCCGTGGCATCTCCCCGCCGACTTAAAATATTTCAAAAATATGACAATGGGACATAAAATTGTCATGGGAAGAAAAACGTTTGAATCCATTGGGCGGCCATTACCGGGAAGAGAAAATATTGTGTTATCAACGAATCGTCACTTTCACCCAGAGGGTTGCCAAGTTTTTTATTCAATGGACGAGTTTTTAACTTTTGCCAACAAACATCAAGAGGAAGAAATTTTCGTCATTGGCGGAGCGAATATTTTTGAAAAACTATTACCATACGCAGACCGTTTATATATTACGGAAATCGACGAACAATTTACAGGAGATACTTATTTTCCTCCGTTCAATTTGGAAGAATGGAAAAAGATTTCATCAATAGAAGGAACAGTCGATAAAAAAAATATTTATCCGCATCGTTTTGTCATATATGAACGGTTTTAATTGCCTCTATTAAGGGGCATTTTTTTATCAAAATGCAGTAAAATGTCAACAGAAGAAAATAATTTATGGAAAGAAGCATTAAATATTTACAAAAAAAAACGTTATTCGTTCTTTATTTTTTGAAAATTCATGTTATAATGTACGAATTAAAGAATGATGTAAAGGGTAGGGATGTACAAATGAGTCATGTCACAAAGGTTGAACTAAACGTCCAAGTAGAAGATATTTTGAAAGCTCATCAAGCATTGAAAGATGTTGTGATCCATACACCATTAGAACGAAATCGGCAATTATCGGAAAAATACGAATGTAACGTCTTTTTGAAACGTGAAGATTTGCAAATGGTTCGCTCTTTTAAAATTCGTGGTGCTTATAACAAAATGAAGCAATTAACAGACGAGGAAACAAAAAATGGAGTCGTCTGCGCAAGTGCTGGTAATCATGCTCAGGGCTTTGCTTATTCGTGCAGAGAGCTGAAAATTCATGGAAAAGTATTTATGCCAACGACAACACCAAAACAGAAAGTTTCTCAAGTGAAGCTGCACGGGAAAGAATATGTCGAAATTGTCTTACACGGTGATACATTTGACGATGCCTATGAAAAAGCAGAGGAATGTTCAAAATTAGAGAAACGAACATTTATACATCCTTTTGACGATCATCATGTGATTGCCGGTCAAGGGACATGTGCCATTGAAATTTTAAATGATTGTGAAGAACCGATAGATTATTTGTTTGCCAGCATCGGTGGCGGAGGACTTTTTGCAGGTCTAGGAACGTATTTTCGCAGTGTTTCACCTGATACAAAATTAATTGGTGTTGAGCCAGAAGGAGCTCCAGCAATGGCGAAATCGCTGGAAGCAGGAGAAGTAATTACCCTGCCGGAAATTGAAAAATTTGTTGATGGAGCTGCAGTACAACGTGTAGGAGAGTTGACCTTTTCGATTTGTCGAAATCTTTTAGACGACATTGTATTAGTACCTGAAGGGAAAATTTGCACGACGATCTTAAACTTATATAATGAAAATGCGATTGTGGCAGAGCCAGCAGGTGCATTGCCTATATCGGCATTAGATTTTTATAAAGAACAAATAAAAGGGAAAAATGTTGTTTGTGTTGTTAGCGGGGGGAACAATGATATCGGACGGATGCAGGAAATAAAGGAACGATCATTAATTTACGAAGGACTTCAGCATTACTTTATAGTCAATTTTCCGCAGCGCGCGGGGGCTTTACGGGAATTTTTAGATGAAGTGTTAGGTCCAACTGATGATATTACTCGTTTTGAATATACGAAAAAGAACAATAAAGATAGCGGACCAGCTTTAGTTGGGATAGAATTAAAGCATCGCGAAGACTATGATGGATTGATTGAAAGAATGAAAAAGAAAGGATTTCCATTCACAGAAGTGAATAAAGATAGTAATTTATTTCATTTATTAATTTAATGAGGAAAGGGTCCCTTTTGATTGGTAGATATACATTGGCAATTAAAAATATACGGAACCTATATTTTGGTGACAAATTTCAACATACTTTTCAGGAGAAAGAAGGTATAATATAAGAAACGGGTATAAAGAGGGATTGATAATTTGTTACTAAAAAGCCTAGAGTTCAAAGCGAAAAATGGACAGAAGGTTAAGATCATTGAAATTCCAGTATTGGAGGATGATAACTCTTACCGTTTCATGTTAAACCTTCGACTGCAAACGTTTTTGTTAACGATTTATGGTACAAAGCAGCCAAAACGCGTTTATTCCTTTCGCGAATATTTAAAACGAGTATTAAAATGGCCAGACTTTGAAGCAATATATCAAATCAATTTGTTACGAAATAATGCGTAATGTGGAACGAGGCTGTCCCACAAGTGTTGGATTGTGAGGCTGACACTTAGCTTTCGGGACAGCCTTGTTCATTTTTTTAATGGAACGAAATAATGAAATACAGGCATCCAATTTTCATATGGTTCTTGAAACTTTTATGACATCTTCGTAATTTTCTTTTGAATCTTAATGGAATTTGCTAAACTTTTTAAAAAAAGGCTCTTTTCTAAAAAAGATTATTGCTTTGCAGTCGAAAAGCAACAATATTTACGAAAACAACCTAAAGAAAGAAAGGTGTAGTACGATGAAAAAAATAGTTTTTGTCGTTTCGATGATTATTTTACTTTTATTATCAGCTTGTGGCGATTCGAAAATAGAAGGAGCATTAAATTATGAAGTGCAAAACTTTTCTTATATAGATCAAAATGGTGATTCATTCTCATTAGAAGATTTAAAAGGAAAAGTATGGATTGCTGACTTTATTTTTACAAATTGTGAAACTGTCTGTCCACCAATGACTGCTAATATGACTCAATTGCAGCAAATGGCTGAAAAAGAAGGAGTAGATGTTGAATTTGTCTCTTTTAGTGTGGATCCTGAGGTAGACACACCAGAAAAATTAAAAAAGTTTGCAGAAAATTATCCGCTCTCATTTGAGAATTGGCATTTTTTAACTGGATATAATCAAGAGGAAATTGAGAATTTCGCAATGGAAAGTTTTAAAGCGATCGTACAAAAACCGAAGGAAAACGATCAAGTAATTCACGGAACTAATTTTTATTTAGTTGATCAAAACGGAATTGTGTTAAAAAGCTATAATGGTGTGGAAAATCCTCCTTATGACGAAATAATTGAAGATATCAAAACGATTCAGTAAAGGGCTTTTGCTTTTTGGCAAGTCCTTTTTTTGCAGTTTTACAAGGATAAATGCAGCTTTTGCTTCCTATCTACAGCCGAATATGAAAATGGTTTTAATGATAAGCATACCGAGAATATGATATAATAAAATCCCCTCCATATGTATTGGCAGGTGACCAACCATGAACAAAAAGTGGATTTTTTTTCCTTTTATTTTTTTGATTTTATTTGGTTGTTCTGCTCTAAAAGTAAATTTATTATCAGATAAAACGAGCAGTTTAAAAGAGAAAGACCGTGTTTATGTTGCGGTACAAAAAAAACTAAAAATGGTGGCAATTGGTGATTCTCTAACAGAAGGAATTGGAGATAAAGAAGGGAAAAATGGCTACGTTGGCAGGGTTCAAGAATTATTGGAGCAAAATGAATATATAAAAGAAGTTGAAACCGTAAACTTTGGTGTAAAAGGATATAAAACGACGAACTTATTAAATATGCTAAATAAGGATGATGTGAAGAAAGAACTGGCTGATGCTGATATTATTGTATTGACGATAGGTGCCAATGATTTAATGAAAGTGATGAAGAGCAATATATTTTCATTAACCTATGAACCGTTTCGGAAAGAAAGGGAAAATTATCAAGAACGTTTAAAAGATATATTCCATGTTATACGATCGTACAATAAACATGCGAATTTATATTATATTGGGTTATATAATCCTTTTCAATTGACTTTACCAGATGTTCCTGAAATCGATGTCATTGTTCAAGAATGGAATGAAACGTCCGCTGAATTGGTTGCAAAAGATTCAAAAGCAACTTATGTATCGATTGTAGATATTTTTACTCAAGATGGAGAACGTCTTTTATCAGATGATGAATTTCATCCAAATGAAAAGGCATATACTTACATAGCCGAGAGGGTGTATGAAGCAATTATACGAGATAGGAAGATCAAGCATGAATAAATGGAAGGTATCATTTATCCTATTGCTTTCAGTCAATATCATTGCTTTCTTGTTTGTTGTGAGTTTAATGAATATTCCGAAAGAAACAAAAAAAATAAAACCGATGACAATAAACGAGAATGATTATGCTGTTATTCAAGTAATGGCAGATAAACAAACGGTTACGAATCTCGTAAACGAATATTTACAAAAAGAAGCAAAGGAGCAACCATTAGCTTATCAGATTTCTATTGAAGAGGATGTTAAGCTATATGGATCATTAAAGGCATTTGGTCGCGAATTGCAGCTAACGATATCGTTTATACCAGAAGTAACAGCTGATGGAAATGTTGTTTTATCTGTTCATAACATGTCTGTTGGAAAGCTATCTCTTCCCATATCCTATGTTCTAAAATATGTCGAAAAGCATTATGAACTGCCGGAAGCAGTAACAATTGATTCCGCTGACGGAAAAGTAATTGTGCATTTAACAGACATAACATTGCAAAATAATTATAAAATTTTAGCCGGAAACATTGATCTGAAACAAGATCAGATTTCTGCAAAGCTTTATGTTCCGTATCATTTTTTAAAATAGACGTTATAATTTGAACCCTCTTTGTTGGCTTTTTGAGGAAAATCAAAGCTGCCTATATAGCCGAAAGCCAATGACACAATAGATGGCTCATCTAATCGAATGTACATTTTTATTGTCATGGCGTTTCTTCCATTGGCTTTTGGGCAGCCTTTTTTCAGAAAATTTAGGAGGCGAAATATTCTTCATTGTCTTGCATCCGAACATGCATTAAAAATGAATTCGTAATCCTTTTGGATAAAAGTTTTTTAAAATTCCTTTTGTCTCTTTCCCCCATCCAATTGGAAATTGATCGACCGTTAATAAAACCCAACCCCGATCTTTTCCTGTTGCCATTGTTTCCCCACGAATATACTTTTTCCATTCCTGTTCTGTTGAAGACATCTCATAAACGTGTTTGACATCGGAGGCAGATAACGATAGAGCGAGATGGTGACTTGGTTCAAAGCGATTCTTTTTAAATTGGCCAAGATGAAGTCCTTTTCGAATGACTTTTAATGATCCAAAATCAGGTGAATGTTCAGGTAATAGAAAAAGCTGTTGTTTTTGAATCGAAAAAGTACCTCTTAGCGGCTTTGTTAAGACCTGTTTTTCAAAAGAAAGAAAATCCGTTAAATCACGTTGTTTCACGATATTTTTTTCATATTTTATATTAGAAATCTTTATTTCTTCATCATTCTCTTTTTTCAGCTTTGCGACAAAATGTCCTTCACCTTTTATTTTATGTGGCCACAATCGTATACACTTTTTCATTTCTTTTCTTTGATTAAGAGTCCAATCGACGCGGCCAACTTCCATGCCAGCGTCTTTTGGAACTTCCATGAGGGACATATTTGGGAAATTTTCTACAAACCATTCGATGACTTGCTCGTTTTCTTCTGGTGAAAAAGTGCAAGTGGAGTAAACGAGCTCACCACCTGGCCTTAACATTTTGTAAGCACTTTTTAAAATCTCCTTTTGAGTACGAGCGCATCGTAGGACATGCTCTTCGCTCCAATATTTTATCGCTTCTTCGTCTTTGCGAAACATTCCTTCGCCCGAACATGGGGCATCAACTAATATTTTATCGAAAAATTGTGGGAAATGATCAGCGAGCCTCTCGGGTGTTTCATTCGTTACAACACAATTTCGAACGCCTAGACGTTCGATATTTTCAGCTAAAATTTTCGCTCGTTTTGGATGGATTTCATTACTTACTAATAGCCCTTCGTTTTTCATCATTAATGCCAGCTGTGTAGACTTTCCACCTGGTGCTGCGCATAAATCTAACACGAGCTGGCCAGGCTGAGGTTGCAAAATTTTCACAGGTACCATTGCACTAGGCTCTTGTATGTAATAAACACCGGCATAATGATACGGGTGTTTACCAGGTTCATCCTTCTTTGCATTGTAATAAAATCCATGTTCATAAAACAAAATGGGTGAAAGGTCAAATGGAGAATTGTTTATAAAGGACTCCTTGGAAATTTTGAGTGGATGAATTCGAAGTCCACTTACTTTCGGTTCTTTTAAGGCTTTGAAAAAACTCTCCGATTCGGATTGAAGTAATGATGCCATTTTTGTTATAAATGGTTTCGGTAGTGTCATGTTAAATACTCCTCTCCTTCCGTACACTATTATAGCGAATTTTATAAGCGCGGAGAAACTGTCCATTTGTATATATAAAAAATGATTGAATTCTTCCTTGACGTGTATCTTATAATAAGAGAAAATTAACTTTTAGGATGGTTATTTTTTTTCTATTTATAAGAAGATAATACAATAGGCTCCTTTTGATGAAAATGAAAGAAAAGAAGGGGGATATATAGATGAATAAAATTTTCATTACAGCAAGCATCATTACATTTTTAATTGCTATTTACTTTGCTGGAATTGCTTATAAAATATATCTCGGTGGAGATCTAGCGTATGATTTAGATGAAATATATATGAATATAGGATACTGTGCATTGTTTTTAAGTATCGGGGTCTATTCACTTCACTTAAGAGACCAAAAAAAGCAGAAAAGATAACCACTTCTGTCATAGAAGTGGTTTTTTTCGTGTCATTGTTTAGTATATATGATTTAAGATGAGTGACCTCTCTCTTTTCTACCAAATAAGTCCGGACTATCCATCTTGAGATAGGAGAAGTTCTAATGATGGTGTCCCGTTTGAAAATCCGATCGCAAATAATGAATAGGCTGTATCTGAATCAAACTTTAGATTTCGATGAACGAAAACTTCATCTGCTGTGCCAGCATAAATAGGGAAGATTTTGTGATTTTTTATTTGTGCATTTTGTTCAATATATTACGGTTGTTAGTAAATGGTTTCATAGCTTTTCTTCGAGCGGTGATTCGAAAATCATAAGTTCACACTTTATTACAACCGTTTAATTTATAATTGCTCTGTTTCCATTTTGAATCAACTACTATCAAAACTTTTCTTGGAGGGGAAGGCATTACGGAAAATCAGATGAAAAATTTTATTGAACGGAGAAAAAAACGATAAATCTCTATACAATTAGTTTTATTATTAGTATGATAGATCAGGGAAAAGATAGAAAAGGAGAGTGAAAATCGTTTATGAATAGCGGTAGTACGATCGATCCAGAGTCGATACGAAGGAAAAAAGGCAGATCGTATTCCTTTCCAAGGCTGCTGTTCGTAACCGATTTGAGCTCTTGGGAAGGATAGCTGCCTCAAGCAGGAGGTTATGCTACATGTTAAATATTTATATTTCCAAAATGAATGGAGAACTAGAAGAAATTGAGGAGATTCAAAATGGATGTTGGATTAATTTAGTTTCACCAACAGAAAAAGAAATTCAATTTGTTTCCAATCAGTTGCAAATTCCTATTGATTTTATTAAAGATGCTCTTGATGATGAAGAGCGTTCTCGTATAGAAAAAGAGGATCATCACGTATTAATTATTGTTGACATTCCAATTGTATCAACGGATGATGTAGGTGCTACCATTTATGATACGATTCCGATTGGAATGATCATAACGGAAACATGCTTTATTACCGTTTGTCTACAACAAAATCCTATTTTTGAGCAATTTGCTCGAAATAAAGTTAAAGGATTTTATACGTATATGAAAACGAGATTTGCATTTCAGTTATTATATTTAATATCCACATATTATTTACGATATTTAAAACAGATTAATCGGAAAACGAGCGAAATTGAAAAAGAACTTCATCAATCGATGAAAAACAAGGAGCTTTTTTCCTTGTTAAGTTTAGAAAAAAGTTTAGTTTATTTTACGACTTCCTTGAAGGCAAATAATATCGTCATGGAAAGATTGCTTAGGCTCAATTATTTAAAAATGTATGAAGATGATCAAGATTTGCTACAAGATTGTATTATTGAAAATAAACAGGCTATTGAAATGACAGAAGTCTATAGCAGTATTTTAAGCGGGATGATGGATGCTTTTGCTTCAGTCATATCCAATAATGTTAATATCGTCATGAAATTTTTGACCGCCATTACGATTGTTCTTTCCATTCCTACACTTGTTGCCAGTTTTTATGGGATGAACGTACCACTGCCTTTTCAACACGAGCAGCATGCATCTTTGATTCCGTTTAGTATATCGGTCTTACTTTCAAGTATAACAGCTTTTATATTTTGGAAAAAACAATATTTCTAACGTTTATGCCAAAACATATGTAAAGACTTTCGTGATTTTTCTAAATGAATAGGCGGATACACATACGATACAAGCATGCCTAAACATAAAGTAAAACTGTAATAACACTTAAAGTGAGGAGTGGAAAATGATGAACTACAGTCATCACGAAAGTCCGTATTACTACCAGCAACCAAATATGCCATACTACGGTGCCCCATGCGGGTATGGTTATCCATATTATGGAGGAAGCAGCTTTGTTTTAATTGTCGTTCTGTTTATCTTGTTAATCATTGTCGGTTCTGCCTATATTAAATATTAAGATCACAAAAGGGGTCTACCCAACTATTGTGGGTGCAGACCCCTTATTGTTAATGTAAACTTATTTTAAATAATTGTTGACATATTTCACTCCTCTTTTTACCATTAATGTATAAACAACAATTGGGGAGTGAATCTCGTGGGAGTAAAGTGGCTACAGTTGGCTGATCAGGTCATTAATGGTTATATTATTTCAAGGGATGAGGCGTTAGAAATTTTACATACGCCAGATGATGAATTGTTGCTTTTACTTCAAGGAGCCTACCAAATTAGAAAGCATTATTACGGCAATGATGTAAAGTTAAATATGATTATGAATACAAAATCGGGATTATGTCCAGAAGATTGTGGCTACTGTTCACAATCAGCTGTTTCGACAGCACCTATTCAAAAATATAAAATGCTTGATAAAGAGAGTATTGTCAAAGGTGCGAAACAAGCATATGACTTAAATGTAGGGACTTATTGTATTGTGGCTAGCGGAAGAGGGCCGAGTGACAAAGAAATCGATCATGTAATTGATGCGGTAAAAGATATAAAGGCACAATATGGGTTAAAAATATGTGCTTGTCTCGGGATCTTAAAACCAGGTCAAGCTGAACGATTAAAAGAAGCTGGTGTTGATCGTTATAATCATAATTTGAACACATCGAAAAATCATCATGAAAATATTACGACCACTCATACGTATGATGATCGTGTTCAAACCGTTGAGAAGGTGAAGAAAGTAGGAATTTCTCCTTGTTCTGGTGTCATAATCGGAATGAAGGAAACAAAAGAAGACGTCGTAGATATGGCGTTTAGCTTAAGAGAGCTCGATGCAGATTCTATTCCTGTTAATTTCCTGCATGCTATTAGCGGCACACCTCTTGAAGGGACAAATGAATTAAATCCACGCTATTGCTTAAAAGTTTTAGCATTATTCCGTTTTGTCAATCCAACAAAAGAAATTAGAATTTCCGGGGGAAGAGAAGTGAATCTTCGTTCATTACAACCGTTAGGTCTTTATGCCGCAAACTCTATTTTCGTCGGAGACTATTTAACAACAGCTGGCCAAGAAAGTACAAAAGACCATGAAATGTTAAAGGATTTAGGTTTTCACATTGATTTTGTGAACGAAAATGAGGAGACACTTGCTTAGTTTAAGGCTCTTTTCTAAAAGATTGTTGCTTTATGATTATAGCTTTTCGACTGTCATAGGCAATCGATACGCTTGCTACACGCTATGAAAAGCAACAAAGTTTACGAAAACAGCCAATCAGAAGCTGCTAAAGGAGCTGCTATAAAAGCAGCTTCTTTTTTGCTATAATGGAAAAAATGTTGTTAAAGGTGAGGTATGATGAAATCATTCTATCAATTTTTACTAAAATTCCGCCATCCGAAGCCAAGTGATGCAATTAGTCAATTTGCCAATGATGCGTACAATGATCATAGCTTTCCTAAATCGTCTACTAATTATCATGAAATAAGCTCTTATTTAGAACTAAATGGCCATTACCTGGATAGTATGAGCATTTTTGATGAAGCATGGGAAAAATATGAATTAGAATCATTTGGACAAAAATAAGCAATTCAATTGAATATGGGTGACAAAATATTTTATACTTCCAAGCTCTATATCGCTTAAATAAAAAGCGTTTTCATTGTGATGCAAGGGCTGTCTCAAGAGTATTTGACCTTATTTGTATTTCAACATGTAGGGTTTGACATGTACTTTTAGGCCAGTCTCTTTTTTTTTGGCTCTTTTCTAAAGAATTGTTGCTTTACAATTGCTTTTCGACTGTCAGGCAAACGATACGCTTGCTACACGCAATGAAAAGCAATAAAGTTTACGAAAACAGCTTTTTACGTTAAAAAAGTGATACTTGACATCATGGATCTTCATTACATATTGGTAATATTTGTACAAGGATAAGCACGTGAATAACTCTTTTCAACAAGAAGGACAGTATGGATTTTTTAATTTGTCTGCCTATCTCAAGCGATTGATTACTGCATATAATGTGATAACTATATGAATCACGACAAAGGGGGATCGACAATGGCAAAAAAGAAAAAGCCAAAGTTTAAAAGAGGGGATATTGTCGTGATTACTTTGTATGGTACTGTTGGTACCATTACAAATATTCATCGTATTGATCAAGAATATTTATATGAAGTTAATCATAGTGATATTTTATATTTTGAAAATACGTTAATTCACCTTTCTGATTATGAAGGCAAGGTTTATGAAACGGAAATGATTGAAATTGAATATCCATTTCGTATTGGTGATTTAGTTCAAGTAGAAGGTTATGGTCAAGATATATTTAAAGTAGTTGGAATTCATTCGGAGCTTTGGCGATATAAAGAGGATTCATGGGAAGAGGTGACGTATGAACTAGTTCGAGTTCGTGATGGGGAATGGTTAGAAGCTTCTGAAGAAGAATTAAAGAGGTTGATAAACCAGAAAGATACAGAAAAAATTGTTCACAATATTCAATTATTGCAATTCATTGCCGAACAATATCAGTTTTATGATGATCCTGTTGAATTCTTTTCACTGTCTGAAGATAAGTCTAAACAAAATCCTTTTCTCATAAGGAAAACTTCTTTCATTGATTCCTTACTGGATCTTTATAATGATTATAAATGCTTGTATCAATGGTTTGGTGATCATGAGTATAAAGAGATGATGGATTTTGTTCTTCTCCAATTGAAGAAATACACAGAATAATCTTATAAAACCTTCAAAAGCAAGAAAAGAAAATATGGAACACAATAAAACAAAATGAAAGCATATAAAATATCATTTGCTTTTTTTAAAATGAAGCTGAATCGATCATGATTAAAAGATTTTCATCTTTCTGGATCATCGCGACTTCTACTTCATTGATCCTCTGAATTCTTTCCATCCGATTCATACATTACCTCCTCTTGTACTTGCTTTATGATCCATAACTATGAAATCAAAATTAAACATATGCATTTAATGACACATTATTTCCACATGAATATGTTGTTAGAAGAAAATCTGAACGTTTTTTGTTGAAAAGGAACCTTTTTTGAAACAAAAGCACGATTTGAATCGTAATACAGAAGGAAAGCTAAAAGGAGATGATTGCGATGATTAAAAAGGCTATTAAGCATTTATTACATGAAATGTTAAATAGTAGGTATCATAAGAAAACACACAAGCATTATTCAAGCAGTGGCTATATGAAACACTCCTCCCATCTACCAAATAAATACGGGCATCACTTTTATAAAAGAAAGCACCGATCCAGTGGATTTTTTTCTAGCTTTTATTCAAGCTAATGGTGAAATGGCTTCCACTCTTTGAATCGAAATTTAAACCGGGAACATTAATCGGTAATTATCAAATCATACGTCCACTTGGAATCGGTAGCTATGGCATTACATATTTAGCGGACTCAAAACGGATTTGTAAAAAAGTTGTCATCAAGCAGTTAAGAAAACATAAAAGGAAAATCAAAAAGGGTATTGATTCTTTTCAAAAAGAAAAGGAAATCTTATCTTCTCTTTCACATCCATCGATTCCTCGATTTATTGAAGAAAAGAAAATAGGCAAACATCATGTTCTCATTTTAGAATATAAAAAAGGTAGAACTGTGGAAGAGGAAATCTTTGAAAGAGGTACAAAATATTCAGAAAAGGAAGCATTTATCTACTTATTCAAAGTATTAGAGATTGTGAAGTATTTACATGAACATCATATCGTTCATAGAGATTTAAGACTCCCAAATATTTTAATCGATGAACATCAAGTAAACATCATCGATTTCGGCTTAGCACGATTTACTTATGATGTGGAAGAATATAGATCCTCCTATTTATTGGAAAAACGTTTAATGCGTGAAATCCACTTTCGAAGTGATTTTTATGCACTTGGACATTTCGTTTTATTTTTGCTTTATTCGACATTTATTCCAATATCTGTAAAAGAAAAAAGTTGGGAGGAAGAGCTGGACATTTCTTCCAATGCAAAGTATATTATTCGTAGATTGCTAATGTTAGCTCAACCTTATGATGAAATCGATGAACTAATTGAAGATGTTAAAAAATTACTTTAGGGGGAATGGCATATGTCATTTTTTAACAAAATGTTTGCAAGTATCGGTATTGGGGCTGCGAAAGTAGATACGAAATTAACTACCGAACAATTACAACCTGGTGAACTAGTTGAAGGTGTTATCGAAGTATACGGTGGTAATGTTGATCAGAAAATTGATGAAATATATTTAACCGTCTTTTCAACGTATATAAAAGAGGAAGATGATCAAAAATATACAAAAAAAGTAGAAATTGCGAAAATCAAAATAAATGAACCTTTTATCATATCAGCGAATGAAGAAAAAGTTATCCCTTTTTCGTTTACCCTCCCGTTAGACACGCCGATTACGAAAGGCGCTTCAAAAGTTTGGATTCATACAGGATTAGATATTAAAGGAGCCATTGATCCACAAGATACAGATTACGTTGATGTCATTCCAAATGATTTAATGGCAGCTGTTTTAAATACCTTAAAACAATTAGGATTTAAACTTCGTCAAGTTGAAAATGAAGCGGCATCATTTCGAACGAGAAGACGTTTGCCGTTTGTCCAGGAGTTTGAGTTTTATCCAATTACCGGAATGTTCATGGGAAAGCTTGATGAACTTGAAGTTATCTTTTTCCAACATCGTAAAAATGAAATAGAATTAATGTTGGAAATAGATCGTCGAGCAAGAGGTCTTTCAGGTTTATTAGCTGAAGCATTAGATTTAGACGAGTCTCTCATTACGGTTACCATCACAGAACAAGATCGCGAGAAGATGACGGAAAAATTAGCCGCAACGATTCAACAGTTTTGTTGAAATTAGCCATTTGCGGCTAATTTTTTTATGGTAAGTAAGGATCATTTAACAATAAAGAAGTATAATCAAAATAGCCGTGAAGTTTATTTGAAGTGAATGAAAGGGTATTGACATCGACATCGATCAGTGTGCAACAAGTTAGGAGGAAGAGTTTGAGAAAGAAAAATCGATCCTTATTCCTACTCTTACTTTTTTTATTCATGATTCTTACTCAATATCGATTTTTTCAGTCGATTGATGAGAATATCGTATTAGCTGTTGAAAAGCTACGCGAAGAAAGATTTGACTTCTTCATGCATAATATGACAAAAATTGGATCTTTTTACATCACATTCTTTTTGACGGTCATTTTCTTTATCTTCTTTGTGATGAAAGGAAAAAAACGAGAAGGATTCTTTTTATTCATCAATTTTTTGGGTGTACGATTTCTAAATCAATGTTTAAAACAGTTA
Organism: Bacillus alveayuensis; assembly: GCA_030812955.1. Taxonomy (GTDB): domain Bacteria; phylum Bacillota; class Bacilli; order Bacillales; family Aeribacillaceae; genus Bacillus_CB; species Bacillus_CB alveayuensis. The sequence continues at coordinate 69,342 of JAUSTR010000006.1, read as the reverse complement.
TTTTTACGGGAACGCCCCAATTTTCATCCATTGATTGAAGTCGGGGAGTATAGCTTTCCAAGTGGTCATACGATGAACTCAACCGCAATTTATGGACTGATCGCTTATTTCTTCGTCCAACATCAATATGCGAATAAAAAGTGGGTTATATTTCTTTTTAGTGTTTTGATTTTCCTTATCGGCTTCAGCCGTGTCTATTTAGGGGTTCACTATGTATCAGATGTATTGGCAGGTTTTTTAGCAGGAAGCTTTTGGATTTTATTCATTATTACGATTTTAGTGAAGGTTCGACAAAAATAGTAAAATGTTGATAAAGGAAATCCCGGTTAAACCGCTAATACTTACTAAAAAGGAGCCGGGAGGGATCAGATGGTATCCGCATTATTGAAATTAAAAAGTAAGGCAACTGAATTTGATGTAACAATTTTTCAAACTCCTCATTTTGGAGAGACGAAAGGATATAAACCTGTCTACCGATATATCGTTTCGGCCAAAAATCATGCAGATGCTTTAAACAAAACTTTTCGAACATTTAATATACCAGATACAATCCCAAATGATTATGAAGCAAGATATATCGGGACAGGTGATATCGTATTAATAGATGAAGGAAAGAAAGGTCAATCGTATTATCAGCTACAGCCAGGGGGCTGGAAAAAAGTTCATCGTATACATGTTCGTTAAATCATATGAAAAACGCTAGTCGTTTCAACAAGCAACTAGCGTTAGATTCTTTCTCCAAGGAACATGTTATAAATGATATCCTGGGCCGTTTTTTCTTTTTGTCGCTAAAATTTCTTTTTCATGTACTTCATGTTCTGCTTCCATTACATCTTTTGAAATATGATTATTTTTTTTTGGCTGGTTAATGCGGTTTCGATGTTTTTTACCCATAAGTCACCTTTCCTTTTGTTTAAATATTTAACTTCTATTTATACAATGTGTCAATCGCACATTTATATGTAAGAAAAATTATGTTAAGATTGTTCGTGCTAGACTATTTATCCACTGACTTGAGGAGGAAACAGGATGAGTGTCCATATTGGTGCAAAAAAAGGAGAAATTGCAGAAACGATATTATTGCCAGGCGACCCACTACGGGCAAAATATATTGCCGAACATTTTTTAGAAAATGCAACATGCTACAATGAAGTTCGAGGTATGCTAGGTTTTACTGGAACGTATAAGGGAAAAAAAGTTTCTGTTCAAGGGACAGGAATGGGTGTCCCGTCCATATCCATATATGTTAATGAATTGATAAGAGAATATGATGTACAAAAGTTAATTCGCGTTGGTTCATGTGGAGCCATTCAAAAAGATGTAAAGGTCCGTGATGTCATTTTGGCGATGTCTGCTTCCACAGATTCACAAATGAACCGACAAACGTTTGGTGGTGTAGATTATGCTCCAACTGCTAATTTTGATCTTCTAAAACAGGCATATGATGTAGCATTAAAACGTGGAATTGATGTGAAAGTCGGAAACGTCTTTACTGCTGACATGTTTTATAATGACAATGCGGAATTGGAAAAATGGGCTCAATATGGAATATTAGCTATTGAAATGGAAACAGCTGCGCTTTATACATTAGCCGCAAAGTTCGGACGAAAAGCATTGTCAGTCTTAACAGTTAGCGACCATGTAATAACAGGGGAAGAAACAACAGCCCATGAGCGGCAAACTACCTTTAATGACATGATCAAAATTGCACTTGAAGCTGCATTGAAAGAATAAAGTGAACAAGGACATGGTAAAAAACTCCATGTCCTTGTTTCATTACCGTAAAAGTGAGAGAGCTAATTGCGATCGGAACATATCTAGATGAAGCAAGTAATGCTTTTTGGTCATACTAAATGACAGTCAATCATGATACAATAAAGCTTGTGCAAAAATAAATGAGGTGTGACTTCAACATGAATAAATGGATCATAACGTTTGTAATCATCTTGTTCATCCTTTCCGGATGCCAGCAAGGAATTGAAAAAAAGAATGTTCATGAGCAAGAACAAACGAGTAAAAATGATATTGAAAAAACAGCGAATGAATCGCAGCAAGTGACAGAGCAAATGGATCCAAACTTTCTTCTCGAAGCCCAATATTTTAATGAAATCAAAATGGTTAATGGGGAAGCGATCATTCAAAACCCTGACAATGTTTTAGTTTTAGTGAACAAAGAATTTACGTTACCTTCAGACTATATCCCGAATGATTTAACGATTCCAAATGTACCGTTTTCATTCGGGGATTTAGATTTGCCGAAACGTTATATGAGAAAAGAAGCAGCAAAAGCATTAGAACAATTGTTTGCTGCCGCTAGTAAAAATGGCATTCATTTATATGGCGTTTCCGCTTACCGTCCGTATGAACATCAACAATCGTTATTTAGTCAGGAAGTATCAACAAAAGGAAAAGAAGAAGCTGCACTGGCTGTTGCTAAAGCGGGTCATAGTGAACACCAAACAGGTCTTTCGATTGATGTAACGAGTGAAAGTGTACAATTTCAAATTACAGAAAAATTTGGAGAAACTATTGAAGGTAAATGGCTGGCTGAACATGCTCATGAATTTGGTTATATTATTCGTTATCCAAAAGGGAAGGAACAAATTACAAAGTATCAATATGAACCTTGGCACATTCGCTATGTCGGTAAAAAGGCTGCGAAAGTCATTTACGAAAATCAGCTAACCTTGGAAGAATATTTTGAAAAAGTGAAGAAAATATAAAAATCTTCCATGTTGATGGAAGATTTTTTGTATATTCTGCGTTTACCAGAAAAATAGGCCAGCTAAAGCAATACCAACAATGAATCCTAATGCGAGGGCAAATGGAGCTCCCCAATATCCTCCATAATATCCACCGTAAAATCCGCCATAATAACCAAAACCAACTGGATTCCGGCGAATGAATGGCTGAATAAATACTTTATGGCGATTAACATTCACAATTCTTCCCACATGTATACGTCCAAAACGATCATGAATGCGGACAACCTTGCCACGATATTGACAGCATAAACGGTAAATTTGATCTGACATCCTTATTCCCCCTAAAAAGGTTTTCACCAATAAACTATGTCCTAAAGGACGGGATTGCTTGTACGGATGTCTACTTCTTACAAATAAAAATACGGTATCCTAATTTGTTTAAATATTTTTTTGTAAGTGTTTCATGCTGCTGTAATAGGTCGAATACATTTAGATCAATCGAAGAAGATAAATCAAATTCAGTAGTCGGTTCGAATTCAAGATCGATATCCATTTCACCGATGATTTCCTGCACATGGAAACGATATTTTTCCAACAATTGAGTCCATTCATATTCATTTAAAAATTGCTGAAAACCATAAAAATCTTGCAGCTCTATTTGTTCTTGTTCAGTTAGTGAAGTTGTGACAACCATTTCAATCGCTGCAAAGACACCATTCTTTTTTAACACGTAATGGATATTAGGAAGAGATAAAGCTGTGGGAGTAAAGGCTAATACGGATTCCGACAGCACCGTGTCAAATGAATGTTCGGAAAAGGGGAGTTGACATAGATTTGCTTGAATAAAAGGTGGGTGTTCTCCAATTTTGAATCGTTTTTTTGCTCGTTCAATCATTTTCGCATCTTGATCCACACCGATAACGGAATAGCCTAAATGATATAAAAACTCCACTGTTTGTCCTGTACCGCAGCCAGCATCTAATATATGTGCTGACACGTCAAGGTTTATCCGATCAATGAGTTCTTTTGTTAATAAGAATCCACCTGGATGTGCTCCACCAATACCAAGACTTGATAACATTTTTAAATAAGGTGATGACATCGTGTCGTTCCTTTCAAACTTTTTAATACGATATGCTGTAATTGGAAAATGGTGAACATAATCAAAAGAACTTCGTGTACATTACAAGATCATACATTAAAATAATTTTAAAAACGGATTGGTTATTATGTAATGAAAAAATAGGCTCTTTTCTAAAAGATGGTTGCTTTACTACAGCTTTTCGACTGTCATTCACAGTCGAATCCAACAAAGTTTACGAAAAGAGCCAAAAAAAAAGAAGAACCAACTAGTAGAGGGTGAGCCAACTAACGCTATTGTTTGTAGACGAATAGGTTGGAGTATTTGAGAAAATGAGTTTTTTTTATTGACGATACTGTACATTGTCAGACATAATGTAATCATGTTAATGAAGGTGGTGTTAGTTTGTACATAAAAAAAAGAAATCTAATATTAGGAATCATCCTTATTCCTTTATTTAGCGTAGGGATTTCCTATTTGTTTTTTCAGTCCCAAAAAGGATCTATGAATCAACAAGGTTTTGACAAGCTTGTGGAAGCATATGAAATTCTCGAAAAAAATTACGTAGAAGACATTGATCAAAAAGTGTTAATTGAAGGGGCTATTAAAGGGATGGTTGAATCACTTGGAGATCCTTATACAACGTATATGGATGTTGAAGAATCGAAAGGATTTCATGAATCGATTTCCTCCAGCTTCGAAGGAATCGGCGCTGAGGTAACAGAAAAAAATGGGAAAATTACGGTTGTTTCTCCGATTAAAGGCTCTCCAGCAGAAAAATCAGGTTTAAAACCTGAAGATCAAATTATTGAAGTAGATGGACAAAACATTGAAGGAATGTCCGTTCATGAAGCGATCATGTTAATTCGGGGAGAAAAAGGGACAAAAGTGGAATTAAAAATTGAAAGAAAAGGGATCGGCGTGATCAATTTGACGATTACTCGTGATACGATTCCGATTCAAACAGTTTATACAGATGTAACGGATGACAAAATAGGCAAAATTCAAATTACTAGATTTTCTGAAAAGACCGGTCAAGAATTGGCCGAAGCATTAATGGATTTTGAAAAACAACAAGTGAAAGGGATCATCATTGATTTAAGACAAAATCCAGGAGGATTAATGGATCAAGCGATTGCGATGACAGATATGTTTTTAAATAAAGGAGATACGATTTTACAAGTTGAACAGAAGGATGGAACGGTTGAAACGTTTAAAGCGGAAAATCCATCAGTTGTAAAAGTACCGGTCGTTGTAATGACAGATAACGGTACGGCAAGTGCAGCGGAAATAATGGCTGCTGCTTTACATGAATCAGCGAATATTCCAATTGTAGGTGAAAAAACATTTGGGAAAGGAACGGTACAAAATGCACAAGATTTTCCTGATGGTTCTTCCATTAAATATACGATCGCTAAATGGCTGACTCCATCAGGGAATTGGATTCATGAAAAAGGATTAAAACCTCAATTTGAAGTATCCTTACCGGAATATGCAAACATTTCTTATTTAGATCCTAACATAACGTTAAAAGAAGGAGATTCGTCTCCTGAAGTCAAAACAGCTGAAGAAATGTTAAAGGCAATCGGTTATCAAGTAAAAGTTGATGGTTTTTTTGATCATGCTGAAGAAAAGGTTGTTCAATCATTCCAGGCGGAGCAAAAATTAACCGAAACAGGACAAATTGAAGGAGAAACGACAACTAAATTAATGGAGCTAGTCAGAAATAAAATATTGGAAAATGATACACAGATGAAAAAAGCGATCGATGTGTTAAAAGAGGAGCTTGCATCATGAAAAAACTCTTTGCATACGCAAAGAGTTTTTTCATGTATGACATATAGGATTTTCGTTAAAGATATTGATTCCAACCGATAGCTGTCAACGAATGAATGAGTTATAACCATGTCGATAGTTCATCTAAATTTAAGCGATTGCTTTTATGAGCAGGTTTTGCTGCTTTTCCAATTGCAATAAGCATAATCGGAATAAACCGATCAGAAATGTTAAATTCTTTTACAAATTGTTCTTTATTAAAACCACCGATGGCGCATGAATCATAATCTTTTGCTTTTGCCGCTAACATTAATTGCATGGCTGCAAGTGAAGCATTGGAAAAGGCAGAATCGCGAGCGAATTGTTGATCTTGATAAGCACCATCAATTTGGTTTGATAATGTTTGTTTCACTTCTGTTGTCATAAATCCTTGTTGAACTAGCGGATCATATACCGCATCTGTCTTTTTGTTTGCTTGTAAATCACCTAATACAGCAATAACAACAGAACTATTGATAATTTGACTTTGATTATAGGCAATTGGCAATAGACGTTCTTTTGCTTTTTGGCTATGGAATACAACAAAGTGCCAATGTTGTAAGTTCCAAGCCGAAGGAGCTTTTCCAGCTATTTCAAGAATTTCTTTCACTTCTGATTCATCGATGGTCGCATTTGGGTGGAAATGGCGAATGGAAGTTCGATCTTTCATAAGTTGGATAAGATCATTTCCTGCAGATACTGCATTCATGTGTAAAACCTCCTAGTTGTTTTTTTATGGAATCATCCTTTATAATATATAAAAGAAACAGACTCACTTTTTGTAAGTCATATCTCAAATCTATTATTGTTAAGATTGCTTTGATCGTCAAGAAAAAAGCTCTAGGGGTTGATTTGGATATGAATAAGCTTTGTCCAAACATTGAACATGCCTTTTGTTTATTAGGAAAACGATGGAATGGCCTTATTATTCATGTTCTGTTAAGTGGTCCTAAGCGATTTAAAGATCTAACGGATAGTATTCCAGGAATCAGTCAAAAAATGTTAGCCGATCGTTTGAAAGAATTGGAAGAACATAAGATAGTGGAGCGGAAGGTTTATCCTGAGACTCCTGTTAAAATAGAGTATGAACTAACAAATAAAGGAAAAGCTTTAGAAACGGTGATGAATGAAGTTCAAAAGTGGTCAATGAAATATCGATAAAAATTACAATGATGACAAGTTTACTCGAGCGTTTTGTTCATGTTCATGAACAAAAAGTCCATTTTTAGGATAAAAGCCCAAGCCATTTGAACATGTGATGAATACCCTTTTAGTGTAAAAATTTGAGAAAGGGTGTATGTATGTATCCACACGAAGTCCGAAACCCAAGAATCAGACCGTTTTTTCGTCCATATCCATTCGGCTTTCCTTTTTTAGGGGGGTTTTTAGGAGGATTACTTGGAAGTGCTTTCTTTTACCCAAGACCAAGACCTTATTATCCCCCTTATTATTATGGATCTCCATATGGATATTCATATGGATTTCCTTATGGAGGGTTTCCTTACTAACATTGAATATAAAAAACTACCTGTTTTAATAGCAGGTAGTTTTTTACGTTTTTCAATTTGGGTAAATATCGATTTCTGTATATTGATGGTCTTCTCTCTTTAAAAACTTTATTTCCAATTTCCCATCTTTGACATACGCTTTTGTCCCTTTCCTTTTTACTGGAGATGGCAAAAGAATCTTTTTTTGATCTTGTTGATTTGGGTAATGGAGAAGGTAAAGATGATGGTTTGTATGTTGAATTTTAATATTCTTTTTTTGTTCATCTGAAATGGGCAACGTTACATATACAAATTCATTTGTTTCGAAAACATCAGGAGCATGTTCCTTCTTCTTTTTATGTTCATTAGACGAAAAGGTAGGGGATAAAAAGGGAAAATTTGCTGGAAAATTGGCATGAAATACTTCGTTCATCACTTGATTCACGTAGTCTTCAACATCTTTTGCATTCATCTTTTTCATCATGTCATGAAAGTTTTGCGATTGAAAAAATTGATTCCAAGGAAACAATGTGAGTCACATCCTCGATATTGATGTTTCACTGAATGATTCAATGTAATATATGAAAAAACAAGTATAACCGTTCTTTTATTTAAAAGAGAAATAGAGGTGTTAAACATGGCAAATGAAAGACTAGGATCTATATATACAGCATTCGCCTATGTATTATGGGGGATTTTACCCCTTTATTGGAAGCTCATCGATCATGTATGGTCAGAGGAGATTTTAGCGCATCGTATTATTTGGTCATTTATTTTTATGATCATTCTCGTTATGTTTCAGAAACGATCAAAAGAACTTCTTCATCTCCTAACGAATCTTTTAAAAAGTCCTAAACTGTCTGTGTCACTGTTATTGTCCTCTGCTTTTATTAGTGTAAACTGGTTTATTTACATATGGGCTGTCAATCATGATCGCGTTCTTGAAACGAGCTTAGGCTATTATATAAATCCATTGATTAGTGTTTTATTAGGAGTGGTGTTTTTAAAGGAAAAAATGAACCGTGGACAACAAATCGCCTTTATAGTAGCAGGAATTGGCGTTCTAAACTCAACGATTCAATACGGGAAAATTCCATGGATATCACTTCTTCTTGCGATGACATTTGGTTTATACGGATTAACGAAAAAAGTAACGAAGCTTGACTCAACATTTGGTTTAACATTAGAAACACTTGTCGTTTTTCCCGCCGGTATAGTCTACGTAGTTTATTTACACTCATTAGGGGAAAGTGCATTTTTTCAATGGAATTGGTTGACCAATGTGTTATTAATGGGTGGAGGAATCGTGACGGCGATTCCGCTGTTATTATTTGCGATGGGAGCTAGCCGCATTCCTCTATATATGGTTGGGATTTTTCAATATATTGCCCCAACTCTTACCTTCCTTATGGGTGTTTTTCTATTTCATGAACCATTTTCGATGATTGATTTTATTACATTTTCATTTATATGGTGTGGTATAATGATATTTACGATAAGCCAATCAAAGTTTTTGAAAAGATGGCGATTCAATATGGGTAAGTCATATGAAGCAAAATGAATTCTTTCCCTTTCAATTTTAAGTTTTTGGAAATCTAATATACGAGGAGTTAGGAAATGGAATACACAAATGAAATGAAAAATCGTATAAGACGAATTGAAGGACAAGTAAGAGGAATTCTTAAAATGATGGAGGAAGGAAAAGACTGTAAAGAGCTTGTGACTCAAATGTCAGCAGCTCGTAATGCTTTGGACCGTACAATAGGAGTAATTGTCAGTGCTAATTTAGAAAAATGTGTACGGGAACAAATTGAAAAAGGTGAAGATACAAAACACCTTGTGGAAGAAGCTGTGCAATTACTTGTTAAAAGTAGATAAAAAGACGAAAAGGGAGCGATTGGCTCCTTTTTCCGTTTGGAAATGTATTTTCTTTTACAGAAAAAAGGTATTCATAATAAAATAAAGGTAAAGGGGTATGTACGATGGATTATGATCGTTTATTAGCTTCTTACCGTAAGCTATGGTCAAACCGCACACTCCCTCTAGTAAATAATTCCGAAACGACATTGGAAGAAGCAATCAAAAAAGAGCTTTTAGATGAAATGACTCATCCACGCTTAAGACAACGACCAGAAGTTAAATTCGTGAATGCGTTAAAAAGAATTTTTTCATCATCACTTTCAGATCGTGAAAAGCTCGATCTTATTGAACTACATACGAAACTATTTGATCGTGTTTTGAAAAAGGAGGACTCGTAATTGAAAGCCATTGTACGAGAAGAAGTGCAATCACTATTGGATTATTTTGTCAATAAAGAGGTGTATATTCATTTAGAAACGACAACAGGTGCCTACCATGCACATAACAATGAGAAAAGTATGACGGTTGTTGCTTTTATCCGAAATGCTAAAGTCAAATATACACTAGCAAAAATTAAAGGAAAAGGCCCTTATCGAGTTGGGCTAAAATTAGAAGATGGTTGGGTTTATGCAGAAGGTCTAACAGATTTTACGTTTGACGAACAAGATCGTTTATTATTAGCTGGACACGATCATGATGGAAAGTTGGCAATTGCCTTACAAATAAGCAAAACACCATTTTCTTAATAAAGGGGTTAAAAAAATGAAAGAGCATTTACTCGTCATATTACCACATCCTGATGATGAAGCTTTAGGAGTAGCTGGATTGATTTCATTAAAACGAAAACAACAAGTTCCTGTTACATATGCCTGTGCAACATTAGGAGAAATGGGGCGCAGTATGGGGAAACCGGTTATGGCTAATCGTGAAACATTGCGTGACATACGGAAAAAAGAGCTATTAGAAGTTGCGAAAATATTAGACATAACGGATCTTCGCATGCTTGGCTATCGAGATAAAACACTTGAGTTTGAAGATGATGAGAAATTGGCGAATCATTTTCTTGAGATTATCGAGGAAGTTCAACCAACCCATATTGTTACCTTCTATCCAGGGTTTGCCGTACATCCTGACCATGATGCATGTGGAGCAGCAGTGATTCGTGCTGTTAAACGAATTGAAAAGGAAAAACGTCCTATAGTTTATTGTATTGCCTTTTCAAATGACCGTTTTGAACATATTGGCTATCCAGACGTCTTAATCGATATTCGGGAAGTGGCTGATCTAAAGCTGAAAGCCATTAAAGCTCACCAATCACAAACGTTCTGGATGGTGGAAAATATCGAACAAAACGAAAGACTTAAACAATTGCTTAACCAAGAAGTATTTTGGACATATAAATGGGATGATTAATGGATAAGAGCGAGCTATATAATAAGCTCGCTCTTTGTAATTCGTGACAAAAGTTTATTGGATGTAGTGTAAGTCAAGCTAAGTCTCCCTTTTCAACAAACCTTTTTTGTACAATTCGCAATCTAACCGTTAAACCAATCGCACCAGCAGCTAATCCAGAAATTAAGCCAATCCAATAGCCGAAAGCATGAAAGTAGGTGTAATTCGCAAGCAAATATCCAAACGGCAATCCAATAACCCAATAAGAAATGAGTGAAATGATAAAAGCGGCATTGACGTCTTTATAGCCGCGTAAAATTCCTTGAATAGGTGCTTGAATAGCATCGAAGATTTGAAAAAAGATTGCATACATTAAAAACTGTTGAGTTAGCGTTAACACCGTCATTTCATCTGTATACAAACTGGCAATAGGTTGTTTATAAAAATATATAACGGCGGCTGATAATAACGATAGACATACGGCCAATGTAATACCGATAACACTATATTGCTTCGCATCTTTTGAACGTTTCGCCCCGATTTCATAACCGACGACAATTGTTAAAGCCATGGAAATGCTTAGTGGCAACATATATAACAAAGAAGCGAAATTTAAAGCTGCTTGGTGAGAAGCGATCGTCACGGTATCGTAATCACTCATTAATAGTGTAACAGCTGCAAAAATACTCGTTTCAAAAAAAATGGATAGCCCAATTGGAACTCCTATTTTTAAAATTCCTTTCCATTTTGCAAGAGAAACACGGTAAAATCGATGAAAAATTTGATAATGAGAAAAAGGTGGCTGCTTTATAATGATCACGACAGACAAAAGAAAAATAAACCAATATGTAATGGCAGAAGCAATCCCAGCACCAATCCCCCCTAATTTTGGAAATCCAAAAGAACCGAAAATAAATAAGTAATTAAATAAGATATTAATTGGCAATGACGCAACGATGATCAACATCGTTACACGCGTTTGCCCTAATGAATCTATAAAACTGCGAAATACTGAACTAGCAAATAAGGGAACAATCCCAAATGATAGTGCGACTAAATATTCTTTCGCAATGTGACGTACTTTATCGGTTAAACTCATGAATTGTAGGATAGTATCAAGCGAAGCGATGCCAATGAAAATGACAACGATCGAAATAAAAATGGATAAATATAATCCTTGAATAATGGAAAAAGGGACCATATCTTGTTTTTTCGCCCCAATGAGTTGTGCTGCTATAGGAGTAATCGCAAGCAATATTCCGCTTAACCCCGTATACACTGGTACCCATAAGCTTGATCCGATAGCGACGCCAGCTAAATCATCTGCTCCCACCCGTCCAGACATCGCCGTATCAAAAAAATTCATTGCATATAAACTCATTTGTGAAAGAAAAATAGGAACAAAAATGATGAGCAAATGTTTCAGCTTATCTTGAAGAGGGGTTATTTTATCCATATTTTTGACCTCGATTCAAATCTACTGTTTTATGAAAAAAATTATAAATGATAGGGAGAACGTTGACAAATATTGCTTGATCATAAATTTTTTCTAAAATACCTTCACCTTAATAAGGATGTACCATAAAAATGAAAATTATAAAAAACTAGGCAGTATTGTGTTAAATTTTTTCACAGCGCTTCCGATAATAAAAGAGAGTACAATATTTTTTCATATTTCTTTTAAATTCATCAATAAATGACAGAGTTTTTCGTCCATCACCATCAAACTTCGACCGATTTCTTATACTACAAAAGGTAAAATATGATAAATGATGAGTTTTATAGTGTTTAAGGACATTTTTAGTAAAATAGTCCTAAATAATAGGTTCAATAGGAGGTAACTTGTCGGATGAAATGGAAAATAATCGGTTTAACGACATCGGCTGTATTTGGCTCGACCATGTTTAGTAATCTTGCTTCTGCTGAAAGTATGAAAGTACAATCTGGTGATACGTTATGGTCAATTTCACAAAAATATAATATTTCGATTTCAGCCATTAAAGAAGCCAATCGTCTGACAAGCGATATCATTCATGTAGGACAAGTACTACAAATTCCTACTAAAGCTATGTCCACTACGAATGAATCAATAACAACAAATTCCGCGAAGCCTACGGAAATGAAACCGAGTACATATACGGTTGTTAGAGGGGATTCTTTATGGAAAATTGCGAAGAAATTTCAAATGACGGTAACAGAGTTAAAAGCGGTCAATCAATTAGAAAGCGATGTTATTTATCCGGGTCAAATCTTAAAAATCTCAAAAATAGAAAATCAGTCTACAGAAAAAAACTCGACTCCATCTGATCGTTCAAAAGCTTCCAGTAGCCAACAAACTAGTACATATACAGTCAAAACGGGCGACTCTTTATGGAAAATTGCTAATGCATACAATACGACTGTAACGCAATTAAAAGCCTTAAATCAATTATCGTCAGATGTTATTTATCCTGGACAAATACTCAAAGTTTCCGGACAAGCTAGCAAAGCATCTACTCAGCCAACGCAAACGACGGCAAACCAATCCAATTCAACTGTAATCAACGGAAAAGTGCTTGTTATGATACAAGAAGCGAAAAAGCTAATCGGTACACCTTATAAATGGGGGGGCAATACTCCAGCAGGGTTTGATTGCAGTGGCTTTATTTACTATGTTATGAATAAAGTAACATCAATTTCTAGATTAAGTACAGCTGGATATTGGGAAATGATGAAAACAGTTAATGATCCTGCTGTCGGTGATTTTGTCTTTTTTGAAACATATAAGCCTGGACCGTCTCATTTAGGAATTTATTTAGGGAATGGAGCGTTTATACATGCAGGATCAGGCGGTGTCACAATATCCGATTTAAGCAGTTCTTATTGGAAAGAACGTTATTTAGGAGCAAAACGATATTTTGAATAAACTCGTCTCAATCACTTTTTGGAACGACAACTATTGGCTAGTTGTCGCTTTATTTTTTTACATAAGTTTTTGTTGAAATGTTTGATGATTAGTATTATTAAATAATAAATTTTGATAGATGAGGGGACATTATGGATCCCCTTTTTTCATAAATGAAAATGATATAAAAATCTAAATATTAAAAATTTTATAAAAGTAATTTCTTTTTTCTGATAATGTTTATTTTTAAACAATTTTTATTGGTGTAATAGAGTAAATAGTGTTAAAATATCACTTGGAAGCGTTTTATACGATCATGATTCATAACGGCTAGTTTGTTATGGATGACATGGTATAGAAGGCTTTTAACCGTAACTTTTCAGAATTCATTCATGATTCTAATGATTAAGAGATCATTGGGGGTTTTCGCGAGATGGAAGAAAATTCAGCTAATCGTCATTATCCATGGCAAAATTTTCACGGTCCAAATTTAGGTTATGTCATGGAACTTTATGAACAGTACTTACAAGATCCAAATTCCGTTGATGATGACATTCGGAACATGTTTGCTGCTTGGGGAGCTCCTGAAACGGTTGAGCAAGTGGAAGTGAATGGAAGTTCCAAGACTACTCAAGCACTCCAAATGTCCGTCAGCATTTCTAAATTGCAAAAAGTAGCAAAAGCTGTCAAATTTGCTGAAGACATCCGTACATACGGACATTTAAATGCATCTATTTACCCGATGGGAATTAAACATGGAGACACAAATGTACTTGACCCGTCTAGATACGGTTTAACGGTCGAAGATTTAAAAGAAATTCCAGCAAGCATTTTATGTAAGGACGCACCTAGTAATGTTCAAAATGGCGTTGATGCAATTAATTATTTGAAAGACATATATACAAAATCGATTGCCTTTGAATTTCAACATGTCCATAATCTTGAAGAAAAACAATGGCTTAATGAAATGGTTGAATCAGGAAAAATCTTCCGTGATTTATCCATTGAAAAACGAATTGCTATTTTAAAACGGTTATCTGAAGTTGAAGGCTTTGAAAATTTTTTACATCGGACGTTTGTTGGCCAAAAGCGTTTTTCCATAGAAGGGCTGGATATGTTAGTGCCAATGCTCGATGAGCTTATATCTGAAGCTGTTCAAAATGGAACGACAAATATTAACATCGGTATGGCACACCGCGGCCGTTTAAGTGTACTTGCCCATGTATTAGGGAAACCATATGAATTAATTTTTTCTGAGTTTCAACATGCACCGAACAAAGAGCTTGTACCATCTGAAGGATCCATTGGAATTAACTACGGCTGGAGTGGAGATGTTAAATATCATTTAGGAGCCGATAAGCAAATAAAAGACGATAATATTGTTCGCGCCCGCTTAACACTAGCGAATAACCCAAGTCATCTTGAATTTATTGACCCTATTGTGGAAGGTTATACACGAGCTGCTCAAGATGATCGAACAAAAGGCGGATATCCAGAGCAAGATGTTCAAAAGTCGATGGCAGTTTTAATTCATGGTGACGCTGCTTTTCCTGGTGAAGGTGTTGTGGCAGAAACCTTGAACTTAAGCCAATTAACTGGCTATAAAACAGGCGGAACGATTCACATTATCGCCAATAACATGATCGGTTTTACGACGGAAAGCCGAGATTCAAGATCGACCAAGTATGCTAGCGATTTAGCGAAAGGATTCGAGATCCCAATCGTTCACGTAAATGCAGATGATCCTGAAGCATGCTTAGCCGCTATATACATTGCTCATTTATACCGTCAGAGATTTAATAAAGACTTCTTAATAGATTTAATCGGATATCGACGCTACGGCCATAACGAAATGGATGAGCCTGTTGCGACCAATCCGTTATTGTATGAAAAAATTCAAAATCATGACACGATTCGGGCATTGTATGCCGAACGATTGGTTCGTGAAGGAATTGTTTCAAATGATGAGGTAGAAAAATTCCAGCAAGATGTAGCCGATAAGCTGCAGGAAGCGTTCAAAAAAGTTCCAGAGCGGAAAGATGAAGTTGGAGATATACAAGTTCCAGAAAAGGTTATTTGTGGTTTGCCGAAGGTAGACACAAGTGTTCCGATCGAAGTATTAAACACAATTAATCAAGAGCTTATTGCGTGGCCAGAAGGCTTTAATCCTTTCAAAAAATTACAGCGAATATTAGAGCGTCGCGCTAAAGTATTTTCGGATGAAGGAAAGGTTGATTGGTCGCTAGCGGAAGCTTTTGCATTTGCATCTATATTAAAAGACGGCACACCTATCCGTATTACTGGCCAAGATTCAGAACGTGGAACGTTTGCACATCGCCATCTCGTTTTACATGATGTGAAAACAGGAGAAACGTATTCTCCGCTTCATCGCATGTCGAATGTAAAGGCTTCCTTTGCGATCCACAACAGCCCATTATCTGAAGTGTCTGTTTTAGGATTTGAATATGGGTATAATGTATATGCACCAGAAACATTAGTTCTTTGGGAAGCACAATTTGGCGATTTCGCAAATGTCGCACAAGTGATGTTTGACCAATTTATATCAGCTGGACGAGCTAAATGGGGACAAAAATCTGGATTAGTGATGCTTCTTCCACACGGCTTTGAAGGGCAAGGTCCTGAGCATTCTAGCGGACGTCTCGAACGCTACTTGCAGTTAGCAGCTGAAAATAACTGGACGGTTGCCAATGTTACAACAGCAGCCCAATATTTCCATATTTTACGTAGACAAGCTGCGGTCTTAATGAGAGAAGAAGTTCGTCCTCTTATTATTATGACACCGAAAAGCTTATTACGTAATCCACATACAGTATCGGATGTGCATGAGCTCGTTTCTGGAGAATTTAAACCGATCATTGAACAAGAAGGACTTGGTTCTAATCCAGATGCAGTAAAAAGAATTCTTTTATGTACAGGAAAAGTAGCCATTGATTTGGCCGACCGAGTGGCGAAGCAAAAATCTCTAGATTGGCTTCATATTGTTCGCATCGAAGAGATTTATCCATTTCCGAAAAAGCATCTTGAGCAATTGTTCCAACGATTCCAAAATCTTGAGGAAATTGTTTGGGTACAAGAGGAACCAATGAATATGGGGTCTTGGACTTTTATGGATCCTCAGCTTCGCAGCATCGCACCTGAAGGAGTCGATGTAAAATATATTGGTCGTCTTCGTCGCTCTAGCCCTGCGGAAGGAGATCCAAACGTTCATAAAAAAGAACAAAATCGTATCGTTACCGAAGCGCTAACACGGAAATAAACAAGGGGGAATTGATCATGGCTGAAATTAAAGTTCCAGAACTTGCTGAGTCGATTTTAGAAGGTACGATTTCCGGTTGGTTAAAGAAACCAGGGGATAAAATTGAAAAAGGTGAATACATTTTAGAACTTGAAACGGACAAAGTAAATGTTGAAATTACTGCAGAGCATAGTGGCGTATTAAAAGAAATCCTTAAAAATGAAGGAGATACAGTAGAAGTAGGAGAAGTTATTGGAATTATTGATGAAAGTGGAGAAGGTGTAGAACAAGCATCTGAAAACCCGGTTCAAGAAGGGAAAAAAGAAGAAGCTGTCAAGGAAGAGATCACAGAAGAGGAAGAAAACGGCGACAATAATCATCGTCCAATTGCTTCACCTGCGGCTCGTAAACTTGCTCGTGAAAAAGGGATTGATTTAAATGCGGTCCCTACACGTGATCCATTAGGAAGAGTTCGTAAACAAGATATTGAAGCATATGAAGCTCCAAAATCAGAGCCGAAAGTACAAGAGGTTCAAGTTCCAAAGCAGCAGCAAAATGTAGCGTCAGTGGAAGACTCAAATCGAGTGGAAAGAATTCGGATGACACGCCGTCGTCAAACGATTGCGAAACGCCTTGTTGAAGTACAGCATACAGCTGCAATGCTAACAACCTTCAATGAAGTTGACATGACAGCCGTCATGAACATTCGGAAACGTCGCAAAGAACAATTTTTTGAACAACACGATGTACGACTTGGATTTATGTCCTTCTTTACAAAGGCAGTAGTAGCAGCTTTGAAAAAATTCCCGTTATTAAATGCAGAAATCCAAGGCGATGAAATTGTATTGAAAAAATATTATGATATCGGAGTTGCAGTTTCTACAGATGAAGGGCTTGTTGTTCCAGTTGTTCGCGATGCCGATCGATTAACATTTGCACAAATCGAACGTGAAATTGCTGAATTAGCAAAAAAAGCGCGAAGCAATAAATTGACTTTAAAAGAATTACAAGGTGGTACGTTTACGATTACGAATGGCGGAATTTTTGGATCCTTACTTTCGACCCCAATTTTAAATGGACCACAAGTCGGTATTTTAGGGATGCATAAAATTCAGCTGCGTCCAGTAGCTATTGATGAAGAACGCATCGAAAATCGCCCAATGATGTACATTGCTTTATCTTACGACCATCGTATTATTGATGGGAAAGAAGCAGTAAGCTTCTTAGCAACGATCAAAGAACTTCTTGAAGATCCAGAACAATTATTGTTAGAAGGATAACAAGCTTGATTATACGGCTGATTGATGTCCACCATCAATCAGCCGTATTTATTCGCTTTTTTGATGATGATTAACAGACGAGATCGAATCGTGTATAATCGATTGTACATACATTCTAAAGAAGGAGTGCAGGTATATGATTCATTTGACATGGAAAGAGAAGCCAACGATTAAAAAAGTGAAATGTGTACATACGAATGCGCAAAAATATATGGTCAACAATGTGCTGACAGTTGGGAAAACTTATGAAGTGAAAAATGAAACAGAAGAATTTTATTTTGTGATCGATAATACCGGCCAAGTAGGCGGGTTTTATAAAGATTATTTTCAAGAATAACTTGGAAGATAAGGCTGTTAGTGAAGCTAACAGCCAAATATTTTAAAGTTTAATCAGCAGGGAACGACAGTAAGAGGTGAGTTGATTGAATCAAGTGGAACAGTGGTCTTCAAAATTGGCATTTATATTAGCTGCAGCAGGTTCAGCAATCGGACTAGGCGCTATTTGGAAATTCCCTTATGTTGCTGGTACAAGCGGGGGAGGAATCTTTTTTATCATTTTTATTTTATTTACTTTATTAGTGGGCCTTCCGCTATTATTAGCTGAATTTATCATTGGCAGACATACGCATAAAGATGCGATTGGAGCTTATCGTCAGCTTGCTCCAAATTCTTTTTGGCCATGGATTGGCAAACTTGGTATCATAACTTGTTTTATTCTTTTATCGTTTTATAGTGTAGTAGGCGGCTGGATTATTATATATCTTTTTAAAGCCTTGACGGGTGAACTACATGGGCTTTCGGAAGAACAGTACGGTGTATTATTTGGTGAAACGATATCCAATCCGTATTTGTCTATAATTGCTCAATTCATCTTTTTATCCATTGTCATATTTGTCATCGCTAAAGGGGTGCAAAATGGAATTGAATGGGCAAGTAAATGGATGATGCCATTATTATTTATCATTTTTTTAATATTAATTATTCGTTCCTTAACACTTGAAGGAGCGATGGAAGGAATTATCTTTTTTTTAAAACCTGACTTTACAAACGTAACATCAGAAACGGTCCTTTTTGCAATGGGACAATCTTTTTTTGCACTAAGTGTTGGAGTTTCCGTCATGGTGACGTATAGTTCTTATTTATCAAAGCAAGAAAATTTACCTCAATCGGCTTTTTCAATCGTTTTCTTAAATTTATTAGTCGCATTTTTAGCTGGATTAGCCATTTTTCCAGCTGTATTTGCGTTTCATTTAAAACCAAATGCCGGACCGGTCTTATTGTTTCATGTATTGCCAACCGTATTTGATCAAATTCCTTTTGGAACGATATTCTTATCAGCATTTTTACTATTATTCTTATTTGCAACACTTACATCCGCTTTCTCGATGTTAGAAATTATTGTTGCACCTTTGTCAAAAGGTAATGAGCATAAGAGAAAAAAATATTCGATATTGATGGGATTGGCCATTTTCATTGTTGGGATTCCATCTGCCTTATCTTTTGGCGTATTATCCGATTTTCAGCTGTTTGACAAAAGTATTTTTGACGCTGCAGATTTTTTAGTTAGCAATATATTAATGCCGTTAGGAGCATTGTTAATTGCGACTTTTGTACCGTTAAAAATTCCAAAAAATGTGCTGTGGGAGGAGCTCTGTTCAGGATCGAATCTAAGTCGCCGTTTATTTCTCTTATGGTTTACACTCATTCGTTATGTAGCACCTGTAGCAATTATCATCGTCTTTTTAGATGCTTTAGGTATTTTAAAAATATTTCAATAAAGTAATTAGGAAAGCCGCTTTTTTGTGAAGCGGCTTTAATACTAGTTTTTTGGGGTTGGATTTTTAAGTTTTTGACATTCGAGCTTTTTTTAAGCACTTGAAAAATATTTGTATGACGGTACGATATTAAAAAGGCTGCCATTTCACTTTTTGAGCTTCATGAAATCGTCTTTCAACTTCTCTCCAATTGATAATTTTCCACCAGTTTTCGATATATTTACCTCGGTCATTTTCATATTGTAAATAATAAGCATGCTCCCATACATCAAGGACGAGTAAAGGGATAACATCCCATTGGCTTAAATTTTGATGCTTTTCTGCCTGTAAAATTTCTAACCGATGTGAGCGAGGCGACCAAACTAAGATGGCCCAGCCAACTCCTTCTACTGCTTTGGCTGCTTCAGAAAAATGCTTTTTCATCATGTCAAAGCTTCCAAAAGATTTTTCGATCATTGCTTTTAATGGGCCTTTTGGTTTGCCGCCGCCATTTGGACTCATGATGGACCAAAAAATGGTATGCAAATAATGCCCCGCACCATGAAAAGCTGCTTCTCGCTCCCAATGTTTAATTAGTGAATAATCCCCTGTTTTTCTCGCTTTGGCCATTTCGATTTCTGCTTTATTTAATCCATCAACATAACTTTGATGGTGTTTTAAATGATGGAGCTTCATAATTTTTTCGGAAATATAAGGTTCAAGTGCATCATAGGCGTATGGCAGAGGAGGAAGACGGTGCTGACCGATCGGCACATAAGAATGGTGGTAAAATAAACGAAAAGAATCATATAGATTCATAGCTCTTTCATACAATATTTCGTCTTTCTCAAATGTTTGTTCATGTAGTTGTCGCTCGAATTGTTGCAATTTTTCTTCAATGAATATTCTTTGTTCAGCAGGAATGGAAGAACGTATCTCTTTCCAATGCTCTTTTAAATGATGAGCCCAATTTTTCACATTCTCGAAATAGTTTTGTTGCATAGGCACTCCTCCTAATGAACATTCTATTTTACATTATGAAAGTTGAAGGGAATGGTTCACCATTGTATAAAAATAAGTGAGGACTTAATCGAAATCACGAAACGGAGAAAGAAGGTGCAAAACCGAGAGATTGAGGCGCGAAACCGAGAGATTGAGGCGCGAAACCGAGAGATTGAGATGCAAAACCGAGAGATTAGGGCGCGAAACCGAGAGATTAGGGCGCGAAACCGAGAGATTAGGGCGCGAAACCGAGAGATTAGGGCGCGAAACCGAGAGATTAAGATGCGAAACCGAGAGATTAGGGCGCGAAACCGAGAGATTAGGGCGCGAAACCGAGAGATTAGGACGCGAAACCGAGAGATTGAGATGCAAAACCGAGAGATTAAGGCGCCGAACTAATATAAAAGTTTGGTAATGTATCAAAAAAATGCTGAATTACATAAAAACGTGAGATTCGTAAACACAAATAGGCCCTCACCGATCGTGAGGACCAATTATGTTTCGAATGTTATGTCAAGCTAATCCAAACACTTTTCACTTCTGTATAGTTATCAAGGGCATATGATCCCATTTCCCGTCCGATGCCGGATTGTTTATAGCCTCCGAATGGAGAGGCTGCATCAAATACATTGTAGCAGTTTACCCAAACAGTACCAGCTTTTAAATTGTTCGCAATATAGTGTGCTTTTGCGACATCTCTCGTCCACACACCAGCTGCTAATCCGTAAATACTATTATTGGCGCGTTCAATGACGTCATCTAAATCATCATACGGCATGGCCGCAATGACTGGACCAAAAATTTCCTCTTGGGCAATCGTCATTTTATCATCGACACTCGCGAAAATAGTTGGTGAAACGAAATATCCCTCTTCCGTTGGTTTGCCACCACCGGCTAACACTTCAGCGCCTTCTTCGATACCCTTTTCGATATAATTTAATACGCGGCTTTGTTGTTCTTCACTGACAAGCGGGCCCATTTCCGTATCAGGGTTTAATCCAAAGCCTTGACGTATATTTTTAGCATGAGATGCCATATCACTCACTACGTTGTCATAATGCTTCTTTTGAATGTATACACGTGAACCAGCACAGCAGACTTGACCTTGGTTAAACATAACGCCATTTAATGCACCTGGGATCGCTTTCGATAAATCAGCATCAGGTAATATGATATTAGGCGATTTACCACCTAATTCTAATGTCACCCGCTTAAGTGTATTGGACGAATTTTTCATAATTAACTTTCCGACTTCTGTAGAACCAGTAAATGCAACTTTATCAATATTAGGGTGATTCACAATCGCTTGACCTGCTGTTTCCCCGAATCCAGGAACAATGTTGATAACACCAGGTGGGAATCCAGCTTCTTCAATGAGTTCAGCTAGATATAAGGCAGATAACGGAGTTTGTTCTGCAGGTTTTAAAACAACCGTACATCCAGTAGCTAGAGCTGCACCAAGCTTCCACATCGCCATTAATAATGGAAAATTCCAAGGAATAATCTGTCCTACAACGCCAACAGGCTCATGACGAGTATAATTAAAGTAATTTCCATTTACTGGTATTGTTTGACCGACTATTTTCGTCGCCCAACCAGCATAATAGCGCATATGCTCAATAGCTAAAGGGACATCAGCTTTGCTCGTTTCCCGAATTGGCTTCCCATTATCCAATGTTTCAAGCTGGGCTAATTCTTCTTGATGTTCCTCCATTAAATCGGCTAACTTATACATAAGGCGGCTTCTTGTCGCTGGGGTCATTTTTGACCATGGACCTTTTTCAAAAGCTTCCCTTGCCGCACGGACAGCCCGATCAATATCTTCTTTATCCGCTTCGTATACAGTTGCCAATGTTTCTCCAGTGGCAGGGTTAGGTGTATCAAACGTTTTTCCGGATGCACTTTCAACAAATTGACCGTTAATGTAAAGCTTTTTCTTTCCCTTTAAAAACTCCGCTACCTTTTCTTTAGTGCCCATCATTAATTGACTCATAAATCACCCTCCCAAAATGTTTTCATTGACGGAACATCTAAGATGAAGAAATAAGAGCAAGAAATCTTGTTGCAAACGCATACAGTTTTATTATACAAAAAATTCAGAAAAAAACAACCATTTTTTAGTAATTCATTCGTATGATTTCCAATTTATTATTTCTAAAGGATGTTTTCGTAAACTTTGTAAACTTTGTAGCTTTCCGACTGTCCATGAACCGAACAAAGCACGTGGTCGAACAAATGTACTTTGTCCAACCATCACTTTTGTTCTCTGGCTTTTTTTGTTTCATAAAAAGATGTTTGAAAAACATTATTTCGACAAAAAAGTCTTAAATCATACAAAACTTTTATGTCATGAAGACAAGCAATCGTTGAATAAGGCTATAGAGGAAGAAATTAAAGAAAAGAGGTGTGTGTGATGAATCAACAGCCTCCAAAGGCTTATACATCGATGAAATCGTATCAGCCATTTCATAGTAAGTATGATCCATGCAAACCGATTGGAATGAAATATTATTCGACTCCGCCAAATTTATATCTCGGATTTCAACCACCTAATTTAAAACAATATTCTCCTAAAGAAGCACTAAAAAAAGGAACTTTATGGCCTGTATTTTGGGATTATTATGACAACCCATATGAGAATAAAGGGAGGTAAACAAAATGAAGCAGTTGCCTCAAGAATATTATGACCTAATGGAAGAAATACAGGCGTGTGATTTTGTCCTTGTAGAATTAACACTGTACTTAGATACACACCCATATGATCATCAAGCTATTCAACAATATAATCAATATGCCCAATATTCGATGCAATTAAAACAAGTATTTGAATCAAAATTCGGACCACTAAAACAATTTGGGAATAGCTTCTCCGATCAAAATTGGAGCTGGGGAAAAGCGCCATGGCCATGGCAAGTTTAAGATAGGAAGGAGTATGCGTATGTGGATTTATGAAAAAAAAATGCAATATCCTGTGAGAGTGAGTACGTGTAATCCGAAACTAGCTAAATACTTAATCGAGCAATATGGTGGGGCAGATGGAGAATTAGCTGCAGCATTACGATATTTAAACCAACGATATACAATTCCCGATAAAGTAGTCGGGTTATTAACGGATATTGGAACAGAAGAATTTGCTCATCTTGAAATGATTGCCACAATGGTCTATAAATTAACAAAAGATGCTACTCCAGAACAATTAAAAGAGGCAGGACTTGGAGAGCATTTTGCCAATCATGATGGAGCATTATTTTATCATAATGCAGCAGGAGCTCCTTGGACGGCTACGTATATTCAAGCAAAAGGTGATCCGATTGCAGATTTATATGAAGATATAGCAGCTGAAGAGAAAGCACGAGCAACATACCAGTGGCTCATTGATTTGTCAGACGATCCTGATTTAAATGATAGTCTTCGCTTTTTAAGAGAACGAGAAATTGTTCATTCCCAAAGATTTAGGGAAGCAGTGGAAATTTTAAAAGAAGAACGAGACAAAAAGAAATATTTTTAATACAACACTTAAATTTTGAAAACTAGTCAATCACATTGGCTAGTTATTTTTTTACACCCCAAATAATCTAATTAAACTATGTTCTAAATGATAAATAATGATCAAAAAGTTTTCTTCCTCCCGATAATATTGTAAAATAAGCAAAGATTAGTAAATATAAAAGATTTATAAGGGAGTTTTGTTTACATAATATGATTATGTTAAATAAGAGGTGTAACAATGGGGGAAAAACGAAATCCAAGCGGCTTTTTATTAAAACAAAGAGCATTTTTAAAATTATACTTAATAACGATGACTGAACAAGAAAGATTGTATGGATTAAAGCTATTAGATGTATTGCGAAATGAATTTCGTCCATACGGTTATAAACCTAATCATTCCGAATTATATAAAGCGCTGCACGATTTGATTCATGATGGAATTTTAAAGCAAGTAAAGCGTAAAAAAGAGGGAACAGAATTCCAAGAAGTCGTTTATTATGAGTTTGTTGATTATGAAAAAGCGAAAAAATATAAACGGCAATTAAAGGCTGAGTTAGACCGTTGTAGAGCTCTAATCGAAAAAGCGATCCGAGATAACTTCGCTTAAAAATGTCTTCAAGACAAAACTTGATAAAAGAGAAATGAATCATTTTCACTAGACCTGTCAAAAAGGAGAAAGAGATGGTGGAACGATTACGGAAAACATTAAAAAAAATTGATCAAAAAGGGTATAAAGCATACAAAGAGATTCAAGGAAAATATCAGTTTTCAAGCTTTACATTATTCATTGATCACGTACAAGGAGATCCTTTCGCAAGCCCTTCTAAAATAAGGGTAGTCGTTCCGAGAAATAGAACGGAAATAAAAGCAAAATGGACGGATCAAAAATACCGAAAAATTTGTTGTGAAGATTTCATTGCGAGAAAAGTTCATAAAGAGTTAATAGGACTACAAAACCGAATAAAAGGATCAGGTAAAAGTGGGGTTATTATGATCGATCGTCCTAATCAAAAAGTGATCGAAAGGACTGCCGTTCAAATAAGTGATCAGTTTATCACGATTTGTTTATCAGTTGGCTTGCCTGCACATGGACGAAGAATTTTAGGTAAAGAAGCAGAGAAAATATTTTTTTGCATAATCCCAGAAATGTTAAAAAAATCTGTATATGATATTCGAGAAAAAGACATACAACGTAGCGTCTATTTAATGGACCAACAACAAACGATTCGAAAGTATATGAAAAAGAATGGATTAATTTCCTTTATTGCAAATGGAGCGATCTTGCCACGAGAAAGCGGGATTAGTGACAAGCCTTTAAAAAAAGGAGTCATTCCATTTCGAAGTCCGAAAGAGCTGGAAATTTCAATTCCGGTTCCTCACCGCAACACCCCAATAACAGGAATGGCAATCCGAAAAGGCATTACATTAATTGTCGGCGGTGGATATCATGGAAAATCCACTTTGCTTAAAGCTATTGAACAAGGTGTCTATAACCATATCGAAGGGGATGGAAGAGAATTCGTCTTAACAGATGAAACAGCTGTCAAAATTCGGGCAGAGGACGGTCGCAGTATCTCGAAGGTTGATATATCTCCATTCATTGGAAAACTGCCATACGGAAAAGATACGAAATATTTTACAACAGAAAATGCAAGTGGCAGTACTTCTCAAGCAGCCAATATTATTGAAATGATGGAAGCCGGTGCAAAAACTCTCTTAATAGATGAAGATACGAGTGCGACGAATTTTATGATCCGTGATTTCCTAATGCAGGAGCTCATTGCAAAAAAATCAGAGCCGATTACACCATTTATTGATAAGGTTGACTTACTAAAACAAGATTATGACATATCAACCATTTTAGTCATGGGAGGTTCGGGAGATTATTTTCGTGTCGCTGATTGTGTAATTAAAGTTGAGGAGTATTTACCATATGATGTAACGAAAGAAGCAAAACGAATTGCTAAAGCCAATCCTATTAGCAGAAAAAATGAGGGGGGGCATCAATTTGGTATAATTCAAGAACGAATACCACTTGCGAATAGTTTGAATGCTCAAAAAGGGAATAAACATAAAATAAATGTGCGAGGACGGTACCATATTCAATACGGAAAAAGCGATATTCATTTACTACATGTAGAACAATTAATAGATGATAGCCAAACGAGAATGATTGCAGAAATATTGTTTTATTTAGAACGAAATAACATTTTGTCAAAAAAGATGAATGTACAGCAAATTTTAAATTTCATTGAAGAAAAAATCGAAAAAGAAGGTCTAAATTCCATCTCTTCTCATAAAGGACATCCTGGAGAACTTGCTCGCCCTCGCCGTTATGAAATTGCAGCAGCTTTCAATCGACTGCGTACACTTAAATGCATTTAGTCAATGGGGGTCATAATCGTTCCTATTTTTCACATCGTATGACAATCATCTTGGTCATAAAATTGAATAAAATAATAATTAATATATTGAGAAGAGTAGCATGGCAAGCTGCTCTTCTTTCATCTTGTGACGAAGGAGGAATCGGAGTGACCTTAGAATTGAAGAAAAAAATTTTGGCATTATTATTGTTTATTTTGTTTGTATTACTAATCATTAAATATTTTGTAACTGGTATTCCTACATTTCATTTTTTTGATAAAAGCTCAAAAGATGTATTAATGAAGTTGCCTGAATCTGAAACGATAACGTTAAAAAATGAAAAAGAATATAAAGTTTTTTATTGTGAAATAACAAAAGTTCAAGATGATACGTATTTTGCCCAATCAAAGGATGGGTTTAAATTTTCCTTCACTGAAGAAAGCTTGGATGAACCATTAAAACAATCTTTAAAAGAAGGAGATATTATCAAAGCTTACTTTGATATTTCTTCGAGTGTTAATGGCTTGAGTAAAGTAGAGAAAATAAAGTAAATAAGCGTCTTTATTTCATATTCATTTAAAAGGAAAAGTACTAATGCCTTTAACGTGCGTTTGTGTACGGCTACGTATAACATGAAAAAAATCATATTAAATATCACAAGAATTATTTTACATAAAAATACAGAATCGTATGGCTGAACACAAGCTTTTCTGCCACATCCCTCGAACAAGAACGCCAGCGGACAAATTCATTTGACCGCTGATGTTCCTGTTCGAGAAGGGCATGCGTATAGCATGCCCAGTCGGCAAGCTGTTCGCTTGCCGACTCAGGCAGAAAAGCAAGAAATAGAACCATCTTAACTGGTTATTATTGGTTAACCAACACGCCTGATTTAATATACAAAAAGTTCGAGTTTTCCCTCGAACTTTTCGTATAAACTTTATTTGTTAAAACATTTCGTTTACTTCCCAAGATTCGACAGTGAAATAGGCGGTTTGAGGGTCCATTCCTTTTCCAAGCAAATAAGACATGGCAGCAACCTCAGTTAAAGCGTGAGAAAAAGAAGTGGCTTTTGCTTCTTGTAATCCGTATTGGACAAAAGGTTTAATCGTTTGTAAAGTTTTTGTTTTCAGATGTGGATATAATGGTTTTTTAATGAACTGTTCGACCATGATTTCCGATTGTGGGTATTGCGGAAATTGTCGTAAATGTTGGTAAGGATCATATTGATAATATGGATAGTGATAATACATAAAAATCCCTCTTTCTTTCAAAATGTCACATGTTATCCTATGTTCCGCACTTGTCTTAGGTTATCGAGGGTTAAGCCTAAATCATGAAAATAAGCTGATTTTCCTTTGATGGAAAATCAGCTCTGAAAATGTATGTTACTTTATGTTATTGATTAGGCACGGTGTTTTTCCATTTACTCATAAATTGTTTTTGCATTGGCTGAATAACCCCTTGAATTCCTCTCGTTCCTTGATTGCGGTTCATATATGCCCAAACTCCTCCGAGTCCTATCCCAAGCAACGACAGCCACATCATTCCACGGTTATTGCGTCTTTGTCCAAACATTCCTCTTCGGAATTGTCCTATATTTAAAAATGACGTTAACCGACGCATGTTGTTCAATTTCCATTCACCTCTTTTACAAAAATTGTTGAGTCATTGCTCAACGGTTATATTGTTTGTTTTACTTGTTGAAGTATACTGGGAAATGTTCCATTGTGAAGATTTACTGTCATTTCCCAACATAAAAAAATGATAATGGAGCATTTTAAAAGTGTATTCTCATCACAACTTAAAGGAGGAACTATTCATGACTGTAGTAAACCAAGTTCAACAAACATTAGCTGGATTAAAAAGTGCTCAAGCAAGCTTTGAAACGTTTTCTCTGCAAACCGATAACCAACAAGCGAAGCAAATGTATCAACAAGCAGCACAACAAACACAGCAAATCGTTGATCTTGTCAATCAAAGACTTCAACAAATTCAACAAGAGGAACCGCAATATAATCAAAACCAACAACAAGCACAGCAACAGAAACAACAAAAACAAAACCGTTAACATGCTCATGTAGCAGGCAAATCGTTTCATTGCCTGCTTTCTTTATAGCATGCGAAGAAAAAACTCAACCTTCTCATCAAATGATGCAAAGTAAAACTTCATTTTGGTTAAAATAATACAATAAACAATATTGGAATAAGGATGGTAACCGAAATGTCTAAGAAGGTCATAATGCTTCTTATCGATTCTTTAATGTACCCATCTCTTCAAAAAGCAGTTAACGAAGGAAAAGCCCCAGCACTCCAGTTTTTTATGGATCATGGGAAAGTATATCAAGATGTTGTAAGTCCATTTCCGACCATGTCTGTCAACGTTGACAGCTCTTTATTAACAGGTACATATGCGGATAAGCATCAGATTCCGGGTTTAGTTTGGTATAACGAAACAGAAAGGCGTTTAATCAACTATGGGAGTCATATACGGGAATTGGTCAAGCTTGGGCTCATGAAGTCTTTACAAGATATATTTTTTCATTTGAACAATGAACATTTGAGCAAGGAGGTGAAAACAATACATGAAGAATTAGCAGATCAAGGTTTAACGACAGCTTCCATTAATACGTTAATTTATCGAGGAAAATTTGACCAGATGCTAAAATGTCCTTTCCCTTTAAATATTATTCCCTCTATTAAAAACAAGAACTTTACAAAGGGTGCGAAGCAATTTACATATGGTTCCTTTTCTAAACAAAGTCCTAGGAAAAAGTATAGCCATTTTTGGAATCGGTATGGTTTTAATGATTCGTTTTCTGCCCAAGAATTCATTTATCTTATTGAATCAAATCTGCTTCCGCACTTTTCCATTGTTTACTTTCCTGATATGGACAAAACCGTTCATAAGCATGGACCATTAGATACAAAGGGTTTACAATCGTTAGATCTTAATCTTCAAAAGATCTTAAATTCTTTTTCTACGTGGGAGGATGCATTGACAAACAACATTTGGATTTTATTAGGAGATAACGGACAAGCTCCTATTGAAAATGATCCAGAAAGGGCTTTGATTGATTTAAGAAAACTACTCGGTTCATACCGTATTATGAAATTACGAGAAAAAACGCCTAGTAAAGAAGATGAAATCGTACTCGCAGTTAATGAACGAATGGCCTACATTTATCCAGTAAACGAAGTAAGAGTACCGACTAAAGATATTGTTAAACAATTACAGTCTGATGACAGAATTGATGTCATTGCCTATAAGAAAAACGACCATATTCACGTTGTATCAAGCGTAAAAGAAGGTGAACTGATATTTAAAAAGGGTGGGCCATATGTTGATCCATATAATCAATCATGGGAAATAAATGGAAATATCGATATTTTACATTTATCTATAAATAACAACACTATTTCATTTGATCTGTATCCTGACGCACTTGCTCGAATATATAGTTCATTAACTTCCCATCAAGGCGATTATATTACCGTAAGCGCAAAACCAGGGTTTGAATTTATTGGTGAAGGTTCGCCAACACACGTTGGAGGTGCCAGTCATGGGGGGCTTCATAAACAAGATTCTTTAGTTCCGATGATCGTTACGGGCACGAAATCAGCTCCAAAATATTTGCGAATCATCGATTTGAAAGATTGGATCTTATCCTTGATTTGAAGTTCGTTATAAAGAAATTATTATCTCTGTTATGAAAAAAGCAGGAAATGAAAAAAATTACCGTTCCTGCTTTTTCGTTGAAATATAGATAACTTATTGTACAGTTTAAGATATTTGGTGAAAAGTTACTTCCGGTCGGCTTCCTACACGGATGTTTACACCTGTTTGTCCAAGTCCTTCACTAATATAAAAAGGCTTCCCATTATGATAATGAAGTCCTTTCACCATATTCATGCGGACAAGTTTTCCCATTTTAATAAGATGATACGGCTTCGGCCAATGAATTTGTCCGCCATGGAAATGCCCTGACAATAAATAGTCATAATGATAGTTGTTCATATCTAATACAATATTTGGATCATGTGTCAAAACGAGATTAAATCCTTCTTTAATACCTGCATATGCTTTTTTTACATTACTCCGTTTCGTACTATAATCATCAATACCGATTATATTGACTTTCTTACCGTTCATATCAATTGTTACATACTCATTTTGCAATGTGTTGCACCCATATTCTTCAAGTGTCTTTTTCAGTTTTTCAAAATGATTGTCACGCAACAAATAATCATGATTTCCAAATACAGCATATATCCCATATCGAGGTTTGGTTTTCTTTAATATTTTTAAATAAGGGATCAGTTTTGGAATACTTCTTTTTCGATCAAGATAATCGCCAGTTAATGCGATCAGATCTATCGATTGTTTTGAAACAATTCCCTCTAGCATTTTTGGTGTGATGGAAATGTTTTCGAGGTGAATATCAGATAAATGAAGAATGGTTAAGTGGTCATTTTGCAACTTATTTGTTTTCTCCAATGAAATCGTATTGATGGCGACATCCTTTGTATTTTGATTTGCTTTATAATATAAAGCCGTTACAACGGCAATGAAAATAATCGATAAGATCATCAAAATATCCCCTCCCTAATTACCAGTATAGTAAAGGGAAGGGAAATCTCCTAGTGGGAAATCGTGGATGGATGATTTTGTCTATATTTTTTCATTAATTGACTTTTTGACATAAATAAATAAGTGGGTTTTTGGCGTTTGACATGATTGACCTTTAGATCTGAAGCAAAAAGGAAATAAATAGGAATTTGTGTTAATTTTTTTAACCAAATATAATAATGGTTTTTAGGTTCTGCTGTTTCGAATCCTAATTTTTTAATCCCTTTATTAATCATAGTTATTCCAATAACGCCTTTTATTTTTTCTTGTTTAGGATGATGTTGGACATAATCAGCTAAACTAGGAAACGACTGCTGCACCATTCGATAAATGGTTTTACCTCTACTAATTGAATTCGACTGGAACATGACTTCTTTATATAATCTGACATTGTGTAAATGAATTTTTACTAACAGATCGTTTTTCTTGATTTGTGTCCCATCCGATAGTGTAACATTTCTGCCTTTATATTTCGTAAGCCTTACACGAAAAATGGAGAAATGCTGTTTCGAATGAAGATATTGTAAGCGTGTGAATGCAAAATAGATCGGATCAATAAAGCTCCATAAACTTAAAAAATAGAGACGAATGATCACGGATGTTCTTCTCCTTTCCATTTCTCTTCAACCATTAGCTTGTTAATCATTCAAATTTTTTAGAAATGGAAATGAAAGGTTAAATGATTTGTGTAAAAAAATAACAATTTTACTTCATACATTTTTAGGTCATATTAAGAATAACAACAAAAATACGTATGATTTCTATTCATAATACATATCAGATAGGAATGGTTTAGATGAATAAACGATTGTTTTTCATGACAGTACTTGTTTTTTCTTTATTATTTCAAGGGTGTACACAAAACAATGAAACGAATGACTCTCAAACGAAGCTGCAAACGATCAGTATGAAAACGAGCCATCCATATGATCAGTCTATTTCCGTAAAAGCGATTAACTTAATCAAGGAAGTTGATGGTATTCAACAAGCTGTCAGTGTCAATACAGACCAAGATTTATTAGTGGCTTTTAAAGTCAATCATTTTAAAAGATTTCAACGCCAAAAAATTGAAGCAAACACAAAAAAAATATTGGAAAAACATTTTAAAGATTATCAAGTTACAACTTCAAACGATTTGAAGATTTTTATTGAAACTGAAAAATTAGCTAAAGAGCAAGATAAGCAAAACAAGAAAAAATTCAAGAAAAAAGTAAAAAAAATTATTCAATTAAGTAAAGAACAAGCATAAGAAGGTGGAAATATGGCAAATGAAAAAAGAAAAAATTTGACACCTACGAAACAAGAGTATTATCAGTTAGAAAAAAAACATGAAACAAAACGACCAGTTTTACAGAACTGTTTAAAAGCTTTTTTTATTGGTGGAATCATTTGTTCTATTGGTCAAGCAATTCAACTTTTTTATATTTATTTTTTTGATTTTACAGAACAAACAGCAGGCAACCCAACTGTCGCGACGATGATTTTTATCTCGATGTTATTGACAGGGTTTGGTGTATATGACCGGATCGCTCAATTTGGTGGTGCTGGAAGTGCCGTTCCCGTTACCGGCTTTGGAAATGCGGTTATATCAGCTGCCATCGAGCATCGCACAGAAGGTTTTGTCCTCGGTGTCGGTTCCAATATGTTTAAACTAGCTGGATCGGTCATATTATTCGGTACTTTTTCTGCCTTTGTAGTTGCTCTCATTAAAACGATTTTCATTCAATGGGGGGGATTTTAATGCTTCAAGGACATCGAACATGGGTTTTTGCCAATAAACCAGTGATTTTATCAACTGGTACGGTCGGAGGTCCGTTTGAAGCAAAGGGGAAAATGGCCGATGATTTTGACCTTCTTCATGAAGATTTATGGCTGGGAGAAGATTCTTACGAAAAAGCACATAAAGTTCTTTTTGAAGAAGCGTATTTTAAAGCGTTAGAAAAAGCAAATCTAGAAAAAGAAAAGGTAGAATTTATTATTTCTGGTGATTTAGTGAATCAAATTACCCCCTCTAGTTTTGCAGCTAGAACGTTTAGCGTTCCATTTTTAGGTATATTTGGTGCCTGTTCGACCTCTATGGAAGGACTCGCTCTCGGGGCATATATAGTGAATTATGGTGGAGCCAATTATTTATTGACAGGGGCAGCAAGCCATAATACGGCAATCGAAAAACAGTTTCGTTATCCTACCGAATATGGAGGGCAAAAACCACCAACAGCGCAATGGACTGTAACAGGTGCAGGGGCCGCTTTACTCGGAAAAAAAGGGGTAGGAAAAGCTCCTGTTGTTACGGCGGCGACGATCGGAAGAGTCGTTGATTTAGGCATGTCAGATCCTTTTAACATGGGTGGAGCTATGGCACCTGCTGCGGTTGATACGATTGAAGCTCATTTTCGTGATCTAAACCTTGATCCAAATTATTATGATCTTATTGTGACAGGTGACCTTGGAAAAATTGGACGTTCTGTCGCTTTAGATTTATTTCACCAACATGGGTTCTTAATGGATGAAAATAAATTTCAAGATTGTGGCCTCATGATTTACCGTGACGGTCAGCCTGTTTTATCAGGAGCAAGTGGAGCTGGTTGTTCTGCTGTTGTCATTTACGGACACCTATTAAACAGAATGAAAAAAGGGGAGTTCAAAAAAATTCTTGCTGTTGCAACTGGGGCATTATTATCTCCTTTAACCTACCAGCAAAATGAAACGATCCCATGCATTGCACATGCGGTGGCAATTGAATATAGGGGGTGAATAGCTTGATAACATCCTTTTTTTGGGCCTTTGTGATTGGCGGTTTGATATGTGTGATTGGTCAAATCTTTTTTGATGTATTTCAATTAACACCTGCACATACATTAAGTATTTTTGTCGTTATTGGAGCGATATTAGATGGTCTCGGCTTGTATGAACCTTTCATTGATTTTGCGGGTGCTGGTGCAACTGTTCCCATCACAAGCTTTGGAAACTCACTCGTTCATGGTGCATTATCCGAAGCAGAAAAACACGGAATTATCGGTGTATTAACCGGAATGTTTGAAGTGACAAGCGCTGGTATATCTGCTGCAATTATTTTTGGATTTATTGGAGCACTTTTATTTAAACCAAAGGGGTGATAATAATGACGGTAGCTTCACAAGTTAAACAAAGTTTAGCAAGCTTAAAAAGTATTCATGCAGGTTTGCAAAACTTAGCATTAAAATCAACCGATCCTAAAGCACAAAAAACTTTTCATGAAACAATGGTCATGACAGAAGAAATTATTCATGATTTGAAAAAAAGAATTGGTCAGTTAGAGTATGAAGAACCACAATACAATGGATATTAACAGTCGGAAAAGGAGTCAAGATGATGCCAGAGTGGGTTGAAATTGTCATACGATCATTCTCAATCATAATTGGTTTATTTATTATTTCAAAATTATTAGGAAAAAAGCAGCTTTCAAAATTATCCTTTTTTGAATATGTAGTTGGAATAACGATCGGTGATATTGCTGGTACTTTGTCGATGGATGCAGAGTTAAACTTAGTTAATGGAATTATCAGCATTTTCATTTGGGCGATTGTTCCAATCCTCATATCTTACATTTCCTTAAAAAGTCCGCGCTTTCAAGAATTTGTCGAAGGAAAACCGACTATTTTTATTAAGAATGGAAAAATAATGGAAGATAATTTAAAAAAGGAAAAATTTACAGCCCAAAGTTTAATGGAACAGCTTCGGAAAAAAGGGATTTTCCATGCAGCAGATGTAGAATTTGCAACACTTGAAACGACTGGCGATATTAGCGTTCTATTAAAAAAAGAGAAACAACCTTTAGTAGTTGGGGATATCATCGAAAATCCGGCTCCAATTAAAGAGCCGCAAATGGTAATCGAGGATGGTTCCATTATCGATGAATCATTATCAACAATGGGTTTAAGCAGACGCTGGTTGAAAGAAGAATTGGATAAAATCGGCGTTGCCCCTGAAAATGTATTTTTAGCCCAAGTAGATGCTCATGGTCAGCTATATGTCGATTTATATGATGATAAACTTGAGGTACCTGCTCCTCAGGAAAAACAACTAATACTTGCATCTATTAAAAAGGTGGAAGCAGACTTTGAAATATTTGCCTTGCAAACAGAAAACTGGGAAGCAAAACAAATGTATCTAAAAAATAAAAATAAGTTACGCGAAATGATTGAAATGCTTACCCCTTTGTTAAAATCTTAAAAGGAGTACAAAGATGATATATGATTGTATTATTATTGGTGGAGGAATTGCTGGACTTCAAGCAGCTATCCAACTAGGACGTTACCAGCACGATGTATTAGTGATTGACTCACATTCAGGACGATCAACGATTTGCCGCCAATACCATAATATTCTTGGCTGGCCTGATGGAGTTAGTGGTAATACGTTACGAACATTGGGGAAACAACAAGCTGAACAATATGGAGTTATGTTTGTTAATGATGAAGTCATAAACATTCGCAAGCACCATCCTTTTCGTTTAGAAACGAAAACAGAACATGTATATTTTGCACATCACCTTATCTTCTCTACTGGGGTTGTCGACAGAATACCAGAGGATCTAAAGGAAATCATCCCTTGTTTAGGGAAATCTATCTATATTTGTCCTGACTGTGATGGCTATGAAGTATTAAACAAAAAAGTTTTCATAATTGGATCAGGTAAATCTGGTGCAACCTTAGCCATAACGTTGAAATATTGGACGAATGATATAACATATATCAACCATGAAAGAATTCCTTTAGATGAGGAGCTTCAAAACTCTCTTCAGCAAAACTTCATCCGTTACATCCCGAAAAAAATAAAAAGGGTTTTGGCAAAAAAAGGGCAGTTTAAAGGAATAGAGTTAACTGATGGGGAAACACATTTTGCAAATCATGCCTTTATTGCTTTTGGAAATAACAAAGTACAATCTGAACTTGCGAAAAATCTCGGGGTTTCCTTAAATGGAAACAACCATATCATTGTAAACCCTAGAACGAAAGAAACAAATGTTCAAAATGTTTTTGCTGCTGGAGATGTAGTCGCACATTCAGAACAAGTGGCAATTGCTATGGGTGACGGTTCACAAGCAGCCATTTGGGTTCATAAACGAATCATGGATCATCATTCAAGATGAGTAAGATTTAGCTCAAGATTTGATTTCTCTTATAAAATTGTTGTAATAAAACGACGAGTAAACGGTCTTAAGAAGTATTCCCTTATATTGAATCTTTTTTTAGGCAGGAAAACCGTTTTTCATCAAGAATAACTTAGATAAAAGCTTTATGAAAATTTATGGAGGTGTAATGCTTTGAAGGCCGTTTTATTAAGAGAACTTGGGGGACCTGATAAACTTAAATTGGAAGAAATTGATATTCCAAAACCGAGAGGAAAAGAAGTGCTAATAAAATTAAAATATGCAGCTTTAAACAGAAGAGATGTATTTATTACATATGGGCTATACCCTGGCATGAAACTACCAACGATATTAGGTTCAGATGGATCTGGGGAAGTCGTAGAGATTGGAGACGAAGTGACATCCGTTTCTATTAACGATGAAGTGGTTATCAATCCAGGTTTGAATTGGGGAGACAACGATCGATTTTCCAATCCAGAGTTTCAAATTCTCGGTATGCCGGTTAATGGAACGTACGCACAATATGTTGTCGTACCTGAAGAAAATGTTTATCCAAAACCGAATCATTTAAATTGGGAAGAAGCAGCTGCACTGCCATTAGCTGGGGTAACTGCCTATCGGGCTTTGTTTACAAGAGGAGAAGTGCAAAAAGGGGAAAAAGTATTGATACCAGGAATCGGAAGTGGTGTAGCATTATTTGCGCTGCAAATGGCAAATGCAGTCGGGGCTGACGTCTATGTTACGTCAAGCAGTGATGAAAAAATTGAACAAGCGATTCAATTAGGAGCGAAAGGTGGAGTAAATTATAAAAAAGAGAAATGGGCAAAGGAACTTAAAAACATAATGGGGTTTGCCGACTTAGTGATCGACGGTGTAGGAGGTCCAAGCTTTAACGATTTTATATACTTAACAGCTCCTGGGGGGAGAATCGTTTCTTTTGGAGCAACAAGCGGTCCTATTCCAGAGTTTGTCATGCCGCGTGTTTTCTTTAAAAATATGGACATAAGAGGAACCACAATGGGAAGCCCTCGTGACTTTATGAACATGCTATCCCTATATGAAAAGCATTCCCTTCATCCAGTTATCGACCGTACGTATTCACTTGAAGAAGTAAAACAAGCACAAGTTTATATGGAAGAAGGGAAAAATTTCGGAAAAATCACGTTAAAAATAGAGGATTAGGTTTTATTAGAAATGTCGGATAGTTTTTTTATTGATTTAAATACGTCACAGTGCTGGCGTATTTTTTTTGTAAATAATTTAGAACCTGCTCATAATATGAGATGATATAATATGATGGGAGGGATTTCATATGCTGTATCAATTATTAGGATGGTTGGCAAAAATGTTGTTGACAAAGCTCGGCAATTTTTCGATTACTCATAAACATGTATTACCAGAAAATCAAGGCTATATTTTAACTTGTTCCCATAAAGGCTGGGTTGATGTTGTAGCATTAAGTGTTGCTCTTTGGCCAATTCCGATTCACTTTATGGCGAAGAAAGAGCTATTTCAAAGGAAGTGGATAAGAAAATTTTTATTCGCCTTAAATGCTTTTCCTGTAAATCGAGAAAATCCAAGTCCAAAAACGATAAAATTACCGGTTAAACTTTTAAAAGAGGGAAAGATTGTCGGGATATTTCCAAGTGGAACTAGAACAGAAGAAGATCTTCCTTTTAAAAGAGGTGCTGTTACCATTGCGAATTTGGCTAACGTTCCAATTGTACCGGCTGCTTATAAGGGACCAAAAAATTTAAAAGAATTATGGAAACGAAAAAAAATTAAAATCATTTTCGGAGAGCCAATTTATTTTCACAAAAAAATGACGAAGGAAGAATTAATAGAGAAAACAAATGAATTGTCATTACGGATTCAACAGTTAGAAAAGATTTGATATGGTTGCATGAGCCAGTTCCTTAAAAGAGTTAATCCGTTCGGAGGCTATTGAAAATGATGGTCAAATGTGGCTAGAAAAAATGGTATAATTTGAAATAAAAACATTTTCAAATGGTAAAGACATTTTACGATCTTTTGATGTTTGTTTTGATTGAATATCAATCATTTAATATTATATCGTAGCTTGAAAGGAAAAGGCTCTTTTCTAAAAGATTGTTGCTTTACTATACGATAGCTTTTCGACTGTCAAGCAACAAAGTTTACGAAAACAGCCAAGGAGAAAGATTAAGCCTTTGTAAATTCAGGAGGGACATACGTGATTGCTTCACAACGATTGAATCGGTTTGACCAACTAATATTTAGTGAATTAGCTCAATATAAATATAAAAAAATAGAAGAAGGAAAAGATATAATTGATTTAAGTATTGGAAGTCCAGATCAACCACCGCCGTCTTTTATTCAACAAACGATGATCGAAGAAATAACGAAAAAAGATGCGTTTCAATATTCATTAACAGGTTTACCTGAATTTCATACAGCCGTTTCTCAATTTTATCAAAGGCGCTATGATGTTGATATTTGCCCGGAAACTGAAGTTTTACAAACAATGGGCTCACAAGATGCACTGATGCACCTCCCATTAGCCTTTATGGATGAGGGGGATATTGTTCTTCTTCCAGACCCTGGCTATACTGCTTACGAAGCGGCTTTTCATATTGTTGGCGCCTCCATCTATTCAATGCCGCTTTTAGAAGAAAATGGTTATTTACCGGATTTAGACAATATTTCTCCATCGATTGCCCAAAAAGCGAAAATGATGGTGTTAAATTTTCCTGGGAATCCTGTACCAGCACTTTCTACAAAATCATTTTTTGAAAAGGTTGTCGCTTTTGCCAAAAAATACGAAATAATTGTGATCCATGATTTTGCATATTCAGAATTAATATTTGATCAGCAAAAACCGATAAGCTTCTTATCTATAAAAGGAGCAAAAGAGGTTGGACTTGAATGTAATTCGTTGTCCAAAAGTTTTAATATGGCAGGCAGCCGAATTGGATACATTGTTGGAAACAAAAAATTGCTTCGACATTTTATGAAATTAAAATCGAATTTAGATTATGGAGTTTTTTCTCCAATTCAACGCGCAGCCATTCAAGCACTTTTAAAGGGTGATACCTTTTTAGAAGCGAATAAAAACCTCTATGAGGAACGGAGAAATGTTCTCGTAAATGGGTTGAAAAATATCGGCTGGGATGTCGCTTTACCGCCTGCTACGATGTTTGTTTGGGCAAAAATACCTGAAGGGTATACATCTACGGAGTTTGTTTACCAACTCATAGATCAAACAGGTGTTGTCGTCACTCCAGGAAATGCTTTTGGCCAATATGGGGAAGGATATGTCCGCATTGCTCTTGTTCAGCCGCTTGAACGATTGCAAGAGGCGATCAAAAGAATAGCGGAAAGTCATGTAATACCAATGATCAATAATCGATAAAACATGATGTTCTTTCAAGATTTTGTTGACTTTTTATATAATAACTGGTAATATACAGATAACCGTTATGTACGTGAATAACCAAGGATTCATGTAAGTCGTGGCTTCATTGAAGTGTAGGCTAGCATTTATCCTACACGAAAGCCGCGGCTTTTTCTTTGTTTACATTCATGCCATTACATAATGGAAGATTATTTATTTTTTTAGGAGGATTATTTAGATGCAAACAGGTAAAGTAAAATGGTTTAATTCTGAAAAAGGTTATGGATTTATTCAAGTGGATGGCGGTGACGATGTATTTGTTCATTATACAGCAATCCAAAGCAACGGCTTCAAAACATTAGAAGAAGGTCAAGCCGTTTCCTTTGAAATCGTTGATGGAAACCGTGGACCACAAGCAGCGAACGTACAAAAAATATATTAATGATATAGGATGAATTATGAGGGTGTCCTAAATGTATATATTTGGGACACCCTCATTTCTTTTTAATGGAAAGTAAAAGATGATAAGTATACAATAAGAATGAAATAATGGCGGAACAACTTGTTAATGGAAAGAAGGATAAGGATGAAGCGTCTAATAAGTTTTTTCCGTGATATTTCTTTTATAATGATCAGCTGTGTCGGTGGGTTATGTTTGTCTTTAACAGGCCTGTCCATTAGCTGGATGATTGGAACATTAATGATGGCAGGCATTCTTTCATTTTGGAAACCCCTTTCGTTTACAATCCATAGTGAAAAATGGGAGATCCATCGATACTGGATGAATATTGGGCAATTAATTTTAGCGATTGAATTAGGGCAAAAAATTAATATGACTGTTTTGACTGTTTTTTCAAATCATTGGTTGACAATCATGGCAATGCTTCTATTGTCCATGATTTTTTCTATACTATCAGGCCTTATATTATGGAAGTTTAGCCAAATAGATATGCTGACAAGTTTATTTGGAACGGTACCCGGTGGATTATCTGTAATACCTAGCATTGCAGAAGAAGTCGGCGGCAATATTGGAGTTGTCAGCATCATACAATCGATGCGGGTCTTTTTAGTTATATTTAGTGTGCCTCTTATCGTATCATTGTTAGCGGTCAATCAAGAACAAATGTCGGGTAGCCCAGTTTTAGATTATGAAACAGGCCAGCTAATATGGACGGTTGTGTTAACATTTGCGGCATGGACAGGTTGTCAACTTGGAAAATATTTAAAGTTTCCAGCGCCGTGGTTAGTTGGGGGAATGCTTGGTGTTGCATGCACACAAGCGATAGGTTCATATTTAACCGGTTCCAACGTAGCAGCTTGGTGGCCGAAGTTTTTGATTATTGCCGCACAAGTTTTGATCGCTTCTAGCATTGGCTCGAAATTTCATAAGAACATGTTTATGGGATTGAAAAAAACGATAATGGTTGCTTTATTTAGTACGATCGGTTTAATTTTATCCATGTTTATTTGTGCATATATAGTTTCAAATTTAACGGGAATTACATTTGTCACAGCCGTGCTTGCTTTTGCTCCGGGCGGTATAACGGAAATGGCAACAACTGCAGCTGTGCTTCACGAAGATTCAACATTTGTAGTCGTCGTTCAAGTGCTGCGCGTCGTTTTAGTCTGCATCGTCCTGCCACCGTTTATTAAACTGTTACATCAATGGAAAGAACTAAAAGGTAATCATTCTCATACAACACGGAATAGTTAAATCCTTTAGGAAAAACTCCCACCTTTATTATCGCTTCAAGGTGGGAGAAATTTTTCTATATGTTTCTCTTTGTTGAACAACTATTGGTCTTTCCAAAGAAATAATTGATCGATCATGTTAAGAATGAATTTTTGATCCTCTATAGATCTTGCTTGTAGTTTTGTGATGATTTGAGAAAGTGTATAATCTTCCTTTTTTTCAATGGGCTGAATGGATTTAAAAAGATCCTCTAATGAAACTTCAAGTGCGTTTGCAATTTTTTCGATACTTTCTATTGTTGCATTTTTTTCTCCTCGTTCGATTTGACCTATGTAAGTTGAATGAAGACTCGCTTTATCCGCTAATTCTTCTTGGCTCCAACCTTTTTGTTTTCGAAAATTTCGGATTCTCTCTCCTATCGTTTTTTGGATTTTACACATAAAATGTCACTCCTTGGGGGTAATACTGATACCTTTTTACAATCTACCAAGACAGGTAACCCCCCAAGAGACTATTGATATTAAAATTAATAAAATATATACTATAAATGTTATTTCTAAATTTAAGATGTTTTTTATTAAGAAATTTGAACTATAAAATAGGGGGTTTAACGATTGCGCATACAGGAAAAAAGACGGATGAGGCAAATATTAGAAAATAAATCTTTTTACCATTATTTTCAACCAATATATGATATTAACAATTGGAATATTTACGGCTACGAAGCTTTGCTTCGTTCTGATTATTATTCAGATCCGGATACAATGTTTCAAATAGCAAAAGAATGCGGTATCTTATATGAATTAGATACGTTATCCTTTCATTGTGCGCTAAACAAGATAAAACATTTTCAGCATCGATTGTTTATTAATGTGTTTCCATCTACGTTAATCGATACCTCTTTTCGGAATTTTGTTCAAAAATTAGACGGTTTTTTCTACTCAAACAATCAAATTATTTTTGAAATCGTTGAGGGAAAAGAAATTGAAAATTTAAAGGAGTTTTTTCGAAATATTCAATATCTAAAAGAGAAAGGGTTTCAAGTAGCACTAGATGATTTCGGAAAAGAAGAAATCTCTTTACAGGCTCTTGTTGATC
Source organism: Bacillus alveayuensis (assembly GCA_030812955.1). Classification (GTDB taxonomy): domain Bacteria; phylum Bacillota; class Bacilli; order Bacillales; family Aeribacillaceae; genus Bacillus_CB; species Bacillus_CB alveayuensis. The sequence continues at coordinate 27,048 of JAUSTR010000006.1, read as the reverse complement.
TAAACCCTCATTATTTAAAAGTAGACCGTTCTATAGCATATAACATACATAAGAGTAATGAAAAGAAAGATATTGTGAAAAAACTGTTATATCTTTGTGAACGAACCAATATCAAATTAATATTGGAAGGGATTGAAAAACAGGAAGATTTGGCGATGGCTAAAATTTTAGGAGTTCAGTATGCACAAGGATTTTTGTTAGGAAAGCCGCTGCCTTGAAAAGAACAAAAATAATGTGTATTTTTAGAATAGTAGTTTTATTAAAATATTTTAAAATGATTATGCTGAAGAAGCAGCAATTGCTCTAGTTTTTTTAGGAAGGTGACGGAATTTGAACAAGATACGTACTAGCATTCGTATGAAGTTAATGATCGTTTCATTTCTTTTATTAACGATTCCTCTGATTATTTTAGGTTTGTTAAGTTATCAAAAAGCCACTACGAGTTTAAATGATTTAGGGGAATCAAAGTTAAAAAACAGTGTGGAAATGACCATTGAAATGATTAATTCGTTAAATGAAGAAGTAGAAAAAGGAACAATTTCATTAGAAGAAGCACAAGAAAAAGTAAAAATTGCTATTTTAGGTGAAAAGGGTGCTGACGGGATACGTCCAATAAACAAAAACATTGATTTAGGTGAAAACGGATATTTATTTGTATATGATCAAAATGGCATACAAGTTGCACATCCAACTGATGAAGGAAGCGACGACTGGGATCTAAAAGATAAAAATGGTGTGAAATTTGTACAAGAGCTCATCAAGGTTGGAAATAAAGGTGGGGGCTTTGTTTATTATCATTGGTCATTGCCGAATAATAAAAATCAAATTGAAAGAAAAGTTGCGTATACAAAAACGGAACCGCATTGGCAGTGGACGGTCGTTGCCAGCACGTATTTGCAGGATTTTAACAAACCGGCAAAAGAGCTTTTAACATTTCTACTCATTGTGATTGGGATAACGGTCATGATTGGTTTTCTGATTGTGTGGGCATTTTCAAACAACATTTCTAAACCGATCCATGACGTTTCTGAACGCATGTATTTATTAGCTCATGGCGATTTAACACATGATGAGATGAAAATCCGTTTGAAAGATGAAACCGGCAAACTTGCGAAAGCATTAAACGAACTGCAAAGCAGGCTAAAATCTATTATGACAAATATTTCGAATGCTTCTGAAATTCTGACGAGTCATAGCGAGGAACTAACTCATTCAGCAAATGAAGTGAAGGCTGGTTCGGAACAAATTGCAACGACGATGCAGGAATTGGCGGCAGGTTCTGAGTCACAAGCAAACAATGCAAGAGAAATGGCTTCAAACATGGAGTTGTTTACAAAAAAAATACAAGATGCAAGCGAGAAAGGAGAACAGATACAATCAGCTTCCAAAGAGGTGTTGGATGTTGCCAATAAAGGAAGCATACTTATGAATTCTTCCACAGAACAAATGACGAAGATTGATCAAACGTTCCAACAGTCTATTGACAAAGTGCAAGGCTTGAACGGCCATTTGCAAAAAATTACGAAATTAGTCTCAGTTATTCAAGGAATTGCAGACCAAACCAATCTATTGGCCTTAAACGCAGCAATTGAAGCGGCAAGAGCTGGTGAAAACGGGAAAGGCTTTGCCGTAGTCGCTGATGAAGTAAGAAAGCTCGCCGAGCAAGTTTCGGTTTCCATTACAGATATTACGGACATTGTAGGCAATATACAAAATGAATCGAGAATGGTCGTTGATTCTTTGCAAAACGGATATCAAGAAGTCGAACATGGAATAGATCAAATTAATAAGACAGGCGAAACCTTTCAAACCATTAACGAAGCTGTTACAGAGATGGTTCAGCATATTCAAACAATGTCTGATAACTTGACAGAGATCGCTGCAAATAGTCATGAAATGAACCGCTCTATTGAAGAAGTCGCCTCAATCTCCGAAGAGTCAGCTGCAGGAATTGAACAAACCTCTGCCGCTGCACAGCAAACGAACAGTTCCATGGAAGAAATGTCGAACAGTTCAGAGCAGCTTGCGAAACTAGCGGAAGAGCTGAATGGATTAGTGCGTCAATTTAAATTATAAACTAGAAGGAGAAAATGGTTTCATTCATCTGTAAAGGTGAGGATAAATTCCTCACCTTAGATTATTATTACTGATGATTAAAAAATATCCATATTATTTTTTATACTATCAAGTTTACAGGGAATGATTGATAAACGAATTTGAAGACTATTAAAAGATTATTTGAATTGACTATGAGATGGAAGTTCGTAAAAGATAAACATTCAATTTTTTAAGAATTTATAACAAAAATTTTGTTTAATAACTAAAATAATAGTATAATATTAAAATATCAAATTTACTGAATCTTTGAAAGTATAAAAAATCGGAGGGATTAATTGTGGCAGAGTTACGAAGCAACATGATTAAAAAAGGCTTTGATCGTGCACCGCACCGCAGTTTATTACGAGCGACAGGTGTCAAAGATGAAGATTTTGACAAACCCTTTATCGCTGTTGTGAACTCGTATGTTGACATTATTCCTGGTCATGTTCATCTTCAGGAATTTGGGAAACTTGTGAAGGAAGCGATTCGAGAAGCTGGTGGGGTTCCATTCGAGTTTAATACAATTGGCGTTGATGACGGAATTGCAATGGGACATATTGGCATGCGTTATTCATTGCCAAGCCGTGAAATTATTGCGGACTCTGTTGAAACAGTCGTTTCTGCCCATTGGTTTGACGGGATGGTATGTATTCCGAACTGTGACAAAATTACACCAGGAATGATGATGGCCGCCATGAGAATAAATATTCCAACGATTTTTGTGAGCGGCGGGCCGATGGCAGCTGGTCAGACAAGTGATGGACGGAAAATATCCTTATCTTCTGTTTTTGAAGGAGTAGGTGCCTATCAATCAGGAAAAATTGATGAAAAAGCACTGCAAGAGTTAGAACAATATGGTTGTCCTACTTGTGGTTCATGCTCTGGAATGTTTACAGCAAACTCCATGAATTGCCTTGCCGAAGCTCTCGGACTAGCACTTCCAGGAAATGGTACAATTTTAGCGGTTTCACCTGAGCGGAAAGAATTAGTGAAAAAATCAGCCAAACAATTAATGAAGCTTATTGAAATGGATTTGAAACCACGTGATATTGTGACAGAAAAAGCAATTGATAATGCTTTTGCCCTTGATATGGCATTAGGTGGATCAACAAATACGGTTTTACATACACTAGCTATTGCCAATGAAGCAGAAGTTGATTACCCGCTAGAGCGCATTAATGAAGTGGCCGCTCGTGTCCCGCATTTAGCGAAGCTAGCACCAGCGTCTGACGTTCATATTGAAGACTTGCATGAAGCAGGAGGAGTATCAGCGGTCCTTAATGAATTAACGAAAAAAGAAGGTACACTCCATCTTGATACAATGACCGTTACAGGAAAAACGCTGGGTGAAAATATTGCCGGTTGTGAAGTCAAAGATCACCATGTGATTCGTCCAATTGACAACCCATATTCTGAAACAGGCGGATTAGCTGTTTTATTCGGCAATCTCGCACCGGATGGGGCCATAATTAAAACAGGTGGGGTCCAAAACGGTATTACAAGACATGAAGGTCCAGCCATCGTGTTTGACTCTCAAGAAGAAGCGTTAGAAGGAATCTCAAGCGGAAAAGTAAAAGAAGGTCATGTTGTCATAATTCGCTATGAAGGACCTAAAGGCGGACCTGGTATGCCAGAAATGCTTGCCCCGACATCGCAAATTGTCGGGCGGGGACTTGGTCCAAAAGTCGCTCTTGTGACAGACGGACGTTTCTCTGGGGCTTCCCGTGGCTTATCGATCGGACACGCTTCACCAGAAGCAGCAGAAGGTGGTCCACTTGCTTTTGTTCAAGATGGCGATTATATTGTGATCGATATTGAAAAACGGACAATGGATGTCCACGTTGATGAAGAAGAGTGGGAAAAACGTAAAGCGAACTGGAAAGGCTTCGAACCGAAAGTTAAAACAGGATATCTAGCCCGTTATTCAAAGCTTGTGACATCAGCAAGTACTGGCGGTGTGATGAAAATCTAAAATGCAAGCTCCTTCCAAGCCAATTGGAAGGAGCTTTTCTTTTAAGTGGTTTTAAATGGTGGCTCTTTTCTAAAAGATTGTTGCTTTACAACCCATATTTTTTTAACTTATTATAAAGACTCATCCTCGAAATCCCTAATAGCTTAGCTGCAGCGGATTTGTTTCCATATGTTTTTTGTAAAGCATATTGAATTTTTTCTTTTTCCGATAAATGAGACAATGGAACAGGGTCTTCTCTTTCTAACCTAGGTATTACCATTGTTGGTTTTTGGTTAAATGGTGCTGGCAGATGGTGAGGGGTGATCGTTTCTTCGTCGACTAGAATCATGATTCGTTCAATTGTATTTCGCAATTGGCGAATATTTCCTTCCCACGAATTTTCCATAAAACGGTACATAACTTCAGGATCGATCGTTGGAGTGGGTTTTTTGTATTTAATAGAAAACTCCTTTAAATAAAGCTGGATAAGCTCAGGAATATCTTCTATTCGCTCCCTTAATGGGGGAATGTGGATAGACACGACGTTCAATCGGTAATATAAATCTTGGCGGAATGTTCCTTCTGAGACCATTTTTTCAAGGTCACGATTTGTTGCGGCAATAATACGTACATCAACTGGAATAGGTTTCGTCCCACCAATTCGGTAAAATTGTTTCTCTTGAAGTACACGCAAAAGTTTTACTTGCAAATCAAGCGGCATTTCGCCAATTTCATCTAAAAATAATGTCCCTCCTTTTGCCGCATCGAACTTTCCTTTCTTTCCTTCTTTTACAGCACCAGTAAAGGCACCTTTTTCATAACCGAACAATTCACTTTCAAAAAGGGCTGCTGGAATGGCACCGCAGTTAATCGCAACAAAAGGATGCTCTTTTCTTTCGCTTGCTTGGTGAATTGCCTGAGAGAACAATTCTTTTCCGACACCACTTTCTCCTGTAATTAATACAGGAGCATCAGTTGAAGCAACCTTTTTCGCTAAATGGATCGCATTCATTAAAGCAGGGCTTCTTCCTTTAATTTTATGAAAAGGGTCATGTTTTTCATCTGATTTCATTTGGCTTTCTAAATGCTGTATATAAGCGGTCGTTGATAAAAGTTCTTCATTTAATTTCACGATATCACTAATGTCTCGTTCAACCGAAATACCGCCAACAATTTTATCCTTTAAATAAACAGGCTGTGTATTAATTAATACGTGGACATCTGACTTAGGCTGATTATATTGTCTTACAACAGATTTACCATCTTTTAATGCTGACATTAAAACGACGGATTCTTCTTTAAATAAGCTTGTGATATGTTTCCCAACACTTTCTTGTTGTCTACATTGATAAAGCTCTTCAGCTTTTGGGTTCCAAGAGATAATCGTTCCATTTTTATCGACCACTGTAATCGCATCATCTACTGCTTTTAACAATGTTTCGTAAAAAGAGGATAAGATTTTCCATTGTTTTAATAGCACATCGGCTATTCTTGTATATGGAACCCAACCTATAACATTTCCTTGTTCATCAACTAAAGCAAGATCTTGTCCATCTAATAAGTGTTCTAAATCTGATAAATGATCATTTTTAGGAACGAATTTCATATGTTTAACTTTATGAGTGTTATCTAAAGGTAAAGATAGCGCTTTCAAAGAAAGGTTAAGATGCATCATATTCATCACCTTTACAAATATATTTACAAAATTGTAAATATGTAAAAGTATATTTACAATTTTGTACACGTCTATTATACACTTTTAACAAAAAACTCACCATTTTTTTAATATTTATTTTTGGCACAAATATTGCATATTAAGAAGTGAGAGAAAAAATAGGAGGGAGAAATATGATTCCTTACAAACATGAACCTTTTACTGATTTTACGGTTGAACAAAACAAGAAGGCGTTTGAAGAAGGGCTAAAGAAAGTTGAAACGTATTTAGGACAAGAGTATCCACTTATTATTGGTGGCGATCGTATTACGACAGAAGAAAAAATCGTATCCGTAAACCCAGCGAATAAAGAGGAGGTTGTCGGACGCGTTTCGAAAGCAAATAAAGAATTAGCTGAAAAAGCCATGCGAGTGGCAGATGACACGTTTAAAACATGGAGTAAGGTGAAACCAGAAGTCCGGGCTGATATATTATTCCGCGCTGCTGCGATCGTTCGTCGTCGCAAGCATGAGTTTTCTGCTTTACTTGTGAAAGAAGCAGGTAAGCCATGGAAAGAAGCAGATGCCGATACAGCTGAAGCGATCGACTTTATGGAGTATTATGGACGTCAAATGTTAGAAATCAAAGACGGTGTAAACGTAAATAGTCGTCCAGGAGAATTTAACCGCTATCACTATATTCCACTTGGTGTTGGCGTTGTAATTCCACCATGGAACTTCGCCTTTGCGATTATGGCAGGTACAACGGTTGCAGCATTAGTTACAGGAAATACCGTTTTATTAAAGCCAGCTTCTTTAACACCAGTTGTGGCAGCAAAGTTTGTGGAAGTATTAGAAGAAGCAGGGCTTCCAAAAGGGGTTGTGAACTATATTCCAGGTAGCGGTGCTGAAGTTGGCGACTACTTAGTCGATCACCCTCGTACACGCTTTATTTCCTTCACAGGTTCACGTGAAGTAGGGGTTCGTATTTACGAGCGTGCAGCAAAAGTAAACCCAGGCCAAAAATGGTTAAAGCGTGTCATTGCCGAAATGGGTGGAAAAGACACCATCGTTGTCGATAAAGAAGCAGACCTTGAACTAGCAGCTCAATCCATCGTTGCTTCTGCTTTCGGATTCTCTGGTCAAAAATGTTCCGCATGCTCTCGTGCAGTCGTACTCGAAGAAGTGTATGATCAAGTGTTAAACCGTGTCGTTGAATTAACGAAAGGGCTTTCAGTTGGTGACCCAGCTAATCCATCAACTTATATGGGACCGGTGATCGATCAATCTGCCTTCAACAAAATTCTTGATTATATTGAAATTGGAAAAGAAGAAGGGAGACTAATAGTTGGCGGAAAAGGAGACAATTCCAAAGGGTTCTTTATTGAACCGACTGTATTTGCTGATGTCGATCCGAACGCCCGCATAATGCAAGAAGAAATTTTCGGACCAGTTGTCGCGTTCACTAAAGCAAAAGACTTTGATGAAGCAATTGAAATTGCCAACAACACAGAATACGGCTTAACAGGTGCGGTTATTTCCAACAACCGTTCACACATTGAAAAAGCGCGTGAAGACTTCCATGTTGGTAACTTATACTTTAACCGCGGTTGTACAGGAGCGATTGTAGGATACCAACCATTTGGTGGATTTAACATGTCTGGTACAGACTCTAAAGCAGGTGGCCCTGACTACTTACTTCTTCACATGCAGGCGAAAACAACATCGGAAATGCTTTAATCAATATGCGGGACGGGGCAACAATCTGTTGCCTCATTTTCTAAAAATGTCATCGGAGGGTTTTACATGTTCGAAACGATTTCCAAAAACTTTTTTATGGCCTTATCTCAAAGTAAAACTTTAAATAAAGCTGCTCGAAAGTGGGGGCTAAAGTTTGGAGCTTCCCAAGTAGTTGCTGGTGAGACGATTGAATCAGCTATTGAAGCTGTAAAAAAATTAAATGAAAAAGGTCTTGTTGCTACATTAGACCATTTAGGAGAATTTGTGACAAGTCGTGAAGAAGCGATGGAAGCGACTGATTATTGTATTAAAACATTGGAAGCGATTTCAATATCTGGTGTTAAAAGCGGATTATCTGTTAAACTAACACAGCTTGGGTTAGATATTGATAAACAATTTTGTGTAGACAATATGAAAAAGATTTTAGAAACAGCAAAGAAATATAATATTTTTGTTCGTATTGATATGGAGGATTACTCCCATTGTCAAGTGACTCTTGATATTTTACGTGAGCTACGTGAAACATATAACAATGTTGGTACCGTTATACAAGCTTATTTATTTAGAGCATATCAAGATGTGAAGGATTTAAAAGGGGTTCCATTACGACTCGTAAAAGGCGCTTATAAAGAATCACCTGAGGTTGCCTATCAAGATAAAAAAGATGTTGATGAAAACTACTTGAAAATTATAAAAGAACATTTATTTAGTGGCAGCTACACAGCCATTGCGACACACGATCATAACATTATTGCGAAAGTAAAAGAGTTTGTAAAAGAGCATAACATTCCAAATTCTCAATTTGAGTTTCAAATGCTATATGGCTTCAGAACAGAATTGCAGCTTAGCCTTGTCAAAGAAGGATACAAAGTGCGAATTTACATTCCATTCGGGAATGATTGGTTCGGTTATTTCATGCGTCGCTTAGCGGAAAGACCTCAGAACGTCGCCTTCGCCTTTAGAGGATTCTTCTCCAAATAATGCATTCATATTGATTCATTCTTTCCCACAAAAACTTCAACTCATCACGAGTTGAAGTTTTTTCCTTTTCGATACATATATACTCTTTAAGATATGCAAATAATGGAATGTAGAGTAAAGAGGAGGAATGTTCATGCCAGAATTTAAAGTGCCGAAAGAACATGAACCTATTTGGAGAGAAGATGTAAAACTTCCTTCTTTTTCAAAATCGCAACCCATTTACTAAAAGGAAAATTGGAAATTCCTAATAAAACAATAGACGATTTACAAAAAGGGGAGTGAGCTATCTTGACTCAATCGAAGCCAATATAATGATTGCATCATTTATTTTCATATAATATAATAATTTTAGAAAATTCAAATAATATGAATGATTATTCATTCATTTAAGGGGTGAGATAATTTGAATCTAGTAAAAAGATTAAATGAGATTACAAGAATGCACCCAGAGAAAAATGCTTACATATTTCAAAATCAACCAACTACCTATGGGGAATTAGGGATTTATATTAATCGATTTGCCGAACGTTTAAATCAGTTAGGAATCAAAAAAGGGGACCATGTTGCACTTCTTCTAGGAAACTCACCTCAGTTTGTCATTTCTCTTTATGGCTCGTTAAAAGCTGGTGCCACCGTAATTCCGATCAATCCAATGTACACACAAAATGAGATTGAATACATTTTAAATAATGGAGATGTAAAATTAGTTATTGCTTTAGATAAACTTCTTCCATTATTAGAAAAATTAAATGAACGCCTTCCGGAATTCACTCAGATCATTGCTTGCCCAACACCCGAACGAGAATTAGACATTGGACAATTTCCATTTTTAAAAGAAAAAACGCAAACGTTTACAAATATGATTAATGAGGGAAATTCAAAATTTGAAGGTCCCACACTTTCTGATGATGATGTTGCGGTCATTTTATACACCTCTGGTACAACAGGTAAACCAAAGGGAGCCATGCTTACTCATCGAAATATATACAGCAATGCAATGGATACAGGCTTATATTTACAAATGAACCATCAAGACAAGGTAATTGCAACGCTTCCAATGTTCCACGTCTTTTGTCTAACTGTAGCGCTAAATGCTCCACTCATGACAGGTGCTACCGTCATTATTGTTCCAAAATTTAGTCCATCTGAAATATTCCAAGTTGTACGCAATTATAAAGCAACTGTTTTTGCTGGTGTTCCGACGATGTATAGCTTCCTGCTTCAATATGAAGTTGGAAAAGCAGGTGATTTACAATCGCTTAGACTATGTATTTCTGGCGGTGCTTCAATGCCTGTTGCCCTGTTACAAGATTTTGAGAAAAAGTTTAATGTCATTATTTCAGAAGGTTATGGTCTATCAGAAGCTTCACCCGTAACCTGTTTTAATCCACTAGATCGCCCACGCAAACCAGGTTCTATTGGTACAAACATAACCAATGTTGTAAACAAAGTCGTCAATGAACTTGGGGAGGAGCTACCACCAGGTGAAGTAGGAGAATTGATCGTACGTGGTCCTAATGTGATGAAAGGATATTATAAAATGCCGGAAGAAACGTCTCATACTTTACGAAATGGTTGGCTTTATACAGGAGATTTAGCCAAAATGGATGAAGAAGGATATTTTTATATCGTTGATCGAAAAAAGGATTTAATTATCGTCGGAGGCTATAACGTATATCCTAGAGAAGTTGAAGAAGTATTATATAATCATCCAGATGTCGTGGAAGCAGCAGTTGTTGGTGTTCCAGATCCTGAATTTGGAGAGGCCGTCAAAGCTTTTGTCGTGAAGAAAAATCCGGATTTAACTGAGGGACAATTAGTAGACTACTGTAAAGAAAAATTGGCTAAATACAAAATACCTAGCTTGATTGAATTTTTAGATGAACTTCCAAAAAATACAACAGGGAAAATTTTACGGAGAGCTTTAAAAGAACAATTAGTAAAATAAAATTAAAAGCAGGTTCCTGTACAGTAGGTGTGCAGGAACCTATCAATATATTATAATACTACATTATTCACGGCCCTTAATTAAAAGTAGCTTAATTAGCGGATATCAAGCCTAGAGTAATAAACTTTTTCACTAAATAAATGAAAAAATAATCCATAATATGTAAGAAATCGTCATTTATTTGATTGAACCTCCTTAAAGGCATCGTACGTACGGTGGTGTTAGAGATCGGGGGATAGTCATCCCCTCATACTCGGTAATTAACGGGCAAGACAGTTTTGAACATGGACTATGTTCTTTGCCACAAATAGAACCTTATAATCAGGAGTGTTGATTAACCAATAATAACCAGTTGAGATGGCTCTATTTCTAGCTTTTCTGCCATACGATTCTGTATGTTTAAGTAAAATAATAGATAATCAACAGTTGTGCCTTATGATATAATTGTATCAAATTTTTGACAAATTCACTCGAAATGTGTTGAATAATATATGTTACGCTTATAAGGAAAAAAATCATTGACGACATCCGAAATAGAGAGGGGATTACAACATGCCTAGTAAAAAACTTGTTGAAGGACTAGTCGAACAAATGAACTTTGAATTTGAATCAGCCAATATTTATTTAGCGATGGCTGCCTATTGCCAAGCAGAAAACTGGGATGGATTTGCTAATTTCTTTTTAGTACAAGCAGAAGAAGAACGTTTTCATGCTATGAAAATATTCCATTACTTAAACAATATTGGCGAAAGAGCTTTCATTACAGGATGCAAATCTCCAAACAATGAATTTCAATCGATTACAGACTGCTTTGAGTCAGCTTATCTTCATGAAAAAGAAGTGACAAAACGTATTTATGCTTTATCTGACTTAGCCCTTGATGAACGAGATCACGGAACGATTCATTTCTTAAAATGGTATATAGATGAACAAATCGAGGAAGAAGCCATGTTTGATAATATCATCGTTCAGTTAAAACGAATCAATAACGATACAAACGGTATGTTTTTGCTCGATCGTGAATTGGCTAACCGGAAGTTTACACCAGAAGGGTAATTTTTTTACCCCTATCAGAAGCAAAGAGCTACAATGTGATATTTGCAGACCGGGAATATCGACGAGATCTTTTTGTTATTTCTTCCATAAGTATGAAAAAAATAATAACGACATCATATCCAACAATTTGACCGTCCAAATGGGCGGTTTTTTTATAAATAATGCTGTTTTCGTAAATTTTGTTGCTTTCCGACTGTCCATGAACCGAAAAAAGCAGCACATGGTTGGACAAATCACAGTTGTTCGACCATCGATTTTTGCTCGGTTCACGTCACACTTGTAAGTGCCATTGCAAGCGTATCGCTTGCTTTTGACCGTCGGAAAACTATAGTAAAGCAACAATCTTTTACGAAAGATCCAAAAATAAATAATAATTGCTTAGATGGCTGAAATTTATTTTCATAGCGGAAGACCTTGGTGAATACAATAATGATAGTGATTTGCTTCACAAAAAGGGGAGAGATACTTTGCAAATACATGTCGTCAAACCGGGGGATACACTTTGGCGAATTTCACAGCTTTACAATGTGTCAACGGATCAACTAATCCAAACAAATAAAATTCAAAATCCAAGTCAATTAGTAGTTGGTCAAACGATTGTTATTCCTATATTGGGTCGATACCATTGGGTTGCACCAGGGGAAACGATATACACGATTAGCCGTCGATACAATGTACCCTCAAATGAATTAATTAGAATAAACAGAATATCTGATCCGCAAATGATTCCAGTTGGTTTTCGATTATATATTCCACAACAGGCTCGTCCAAGTGTAGATGTAAATGCTTATATTGACATTCGCATGTCTGGTGCTCAATCACCCCAAATTGTTGATGATGTCGGGGAGCATTTAACGTATTTAGCTATTTTTAGTTATGCGGTAAACCGAAATGGAACATTGACTCCTGTTGACGATCAGTCAACAATTAATGCTGCCTACCGAGACCGCGTGACACCCTTAATGGTTTTAACGAATTTTGAAGAAGGAACTTTTAGCCGTGAATTAGCCACTAGCGTACTAACAAACCCTAGTTTACAAGACAAAATTCTTGATGAAGCTATTCGCATTATGGAGGAAAAAGGGTATCTTGGTCTAGATTTTGATTTTGAATATTTAGGAAGAGAAAATAGGGAAAGGTATCATTCATTTTTGAGAAAAGCACGAGCAAGATTAAAAGAAAAAGGATATTTACTTACATCTGCCTTAGCGCCAAAAATTAGAGATGATCAAAAAGGTATTTTATATGAAGGGCATGACTACAGAGCCCAAGGTGAGATTGTTGACTTTATTTTCTTTATGACCTATGAATGGGGTTGGTCTGGTGGGCCGCCAATGGCTGTTTCACCAATAAATGAGGTTCGAAAGGTGATGGAATATGCCATTTCAAGAGTTCCGAAAAATAAAATCATGATGGGGATTCCGCTTTACGGATATGATTGGACACTTCCTTATGTACCAGGTGGGCAATGGGCGAAATCGATTAGTCCTCAAGAAGCCATTAAGTTAGCTCTTCGTTATAATCAAAGCATTCAATATGACCCTGTATCACAAGCTCCATATTTTTATTATACTGATGAAAATGGAGCTAGACATGTTGTATGGTTTGAGGATGCCAGAAGTATTCAAGCTAAATTCGATCTAGTTAAGGAGTTAGGGATAAGAGGATTTTTCTACTGGGTATTAGGGGGAGAATTTCCGCAAAATTGGCTGCTTATACAAGATAATTTCCTTGTAAACAAACGTGTCACAACATAGATAAGAAAAAGAAGAATCTTTCTGAAGGAGCCGATTCATCTAGAAATCGGCTTTTCATTCTTTCCAATGCTTTTGAATAAAGTCATCACGACCTGATTCTGCTCTTTCTTTCTGATAAGCTGCTGGATTCTTTTTATAATAATCTTGATGATATTCTTCAGCAGGATAAAACGGAGCGGCAGGCAATATTTTCGTCACAATTGGCTTGTTAAACTTACCGCTTTTTTCAAGCTGCTGCTTTGATTTTTCTGCTTTTTCCTTTTGCTCTTTATTATGATAAAAAATCGCAGTCCGATACTGATCTCCACGGTCATGGAATTGACCGCCGTCATCGGTTGGATCAATTTGCTGCCAATAAATTTCTAATAGCTTCTCATAAGGAAATACCTCTGGATCAAACGTAATTTGGACAACTTCATAATGTCCGGATTTTCCTGATTTCACATCTTTATAGGTTGGATTTTCAATATCTCCTCCCGAATATCCGGAAACAACTTTATGTATACCATCCCATTGGTCGAATGGTTTCACCATACACCAAAAGCAGCCGCCAGCAAATGTCGCTTTTTCTAAATCCTTTCCCATATCCTCACCTCTAACATATGAAAATATACATCAATACTTTTCAAAGTTTAGCACGTAATTAAAAAGTGAGCAATTCATGTATTTTTCTGCTATATACTAAATGAACTTCCTCGTTAATTGGATTACATAGTATTCGCTATGGACGAAATGAAAGGCTCGCCTGGACAGTCGAAAAGCTATGGTAAAGCAACAAACTTTCAGAAAAGAGCCTAACTAAATGAGAAAAAAAGCTGAATAATATCTAAAATATGTTAAAATATAAGTTAACTTAACAAACGTTTTAGTTAACTTATAGAGGAGAGTGCTTATGACACATAATACGTTACGCAACCAAAATGATTTTTCGATTTTGTCAAAAGAATGGATCCAAAATCCCTATCCATTTTATGATCAATTGCGGGAGCAACAACCTATATATTGGCTTTCTTCTATTACTCATAAAGGTTGGTTTATAACTGGATATGAAGAAGCAATTAACATATTAAAGGATCAACGCTTCCGAGTACGTAAACCTCTACCAAGAAATACGCATAAATTCAAAGATTTAAAATATATTCAAAATGAAATGATGCTTTATAAAAATCCACCTGACCATACAAGATTGCGCTCGATGTTTCAAGAGACTTTTGCCCAGCAAGCAATCTTACAATTGAAACCGCTCATTGAAAAAACGGTTGACGATTTATTAAATTCTGTTAAGTCAATTGGAACAATGGATGTCATACAAGATTTTGCTTTTCCATTGCCGAGTATGATCATTGCTGAAATCCTTGGGATTCCAAAGGAAGATCGCCACAAAGTTCGCAGCTGGACGAATCAATTACTAGGGGTTATTGATTTAACTCGGACGAATCACACATTGTATAAAGGGAATGAAATTGCCCAACAAGTTAAGGAGTATTTTCGTGATTTATTATTAAAACGCAAACAAATGCCAAAGGAAGACGTAATCAGTCAATTAGCCCAAAATACATCGTTAACTGAAGATGAAATCATGTCCTCTTTGATTTTACTATTGATTGCAGGACACGAAACGACTGTTAACCTAATTGCTAATTCAATCCTTACATTGTTAACACACCAAGAGCAGATGCATTTGCTTAAACAAAACCCTTCCTTTATTCATTCAGCGATTGAAGAGTGTTTACGATTTGAAAGTCCAACACAAATAACAGCAAGATATGCAGCTGAAAATATTATGGTTGGAAATGCTTTGTTCAAAAGAGGGGAGCAAATATATATCGTCCTAGGTGCAGCAAATCGAGATCCTAAAAAGTTTTCCGAGCCGAATCAGTTTGATATTACACGGAGTCCGAATCCACATTTAGCTTTTGGGGCAGGAACTCATTATTGTTTAGGCTCTCAATTGGCAAGACTTGAAGCTCAAATCGCTGTCAACTCTTTCATTCAACGTTTTGATCAAATTACGCAGTTAGATCCTTCTCCACGCTGGAGAAAACTAGCTGGTTTTCGTGCCTTAAAATCACTACCTGTTTCTTTTACAGCGAAATAAAGTTTTCGTGTACACATCTCCCACCCCACCCACACTCTGGTGGGAGACTTCTCGTTTGCATGAATTTAATAATAATATATATAGGTCCTACTAGCATAATATTAGCGAAAAGAATGACTTAACTTTATAATAAACAATATAATGTAAATGGATAAAGTACATAAGTCATGAATGATCATGATTCACTTTCTTTTTAGATATATACGATGTACGTTCATCAAAAGAATGGAGTTTGCCTATGAATCAAAGAGATTTCACAAGTGGCAGTATTATCAAGCATCTCTTCTTTTTTTCGACTCCGATTTTATTTACCAACTTATTGCAAACCTCTTATCAATTGATTGACGGCTTATGGGTCGGGAATTTGTTAGGGGAGCGAGCACTTGGAGCGATTTCCGTTTCAAGCACGGTTATTTTTACAATATTAGCGTTTATGATCGGAATTAACCAAGCAACATTAACGATCTTATCGCAGCAAAAAGGAATGAAAGATGATGACGGAGTAAAACGGTATTTAAATGCATTTGTTACCATTTTATCGACTATGGCCATCATTCTCGGAGTGATTGGCTATTTCTCTTCCAATACGATTCTTTCATTGCTTGGAACTCCGCAAACGATGCTAAAAGAGGCTGCTTCTTATTTGCAAATTCATTTTATCGGCATATTCTTTTTATTTGGCTACAATTTTATTGGCACGGTGCTGCGGTCTTTAGGTGATAGTAAGACCCCTATAAGGTTTGTTGCCATCGCTGTTTTATGTAATACCGTTTTAGATCCTATTTTTATTTCTGTGCTTGATTTAGGGATTGAAGGCGCAGCATTGGCAACAGTTTTTTCACAAGGAGTAGCGTTTATTTATGGATTGATGCTCACGATACACAAGCAATTCGTCCCATTTTCAAAGCCAACACTTCCAAAAAAAGAAGAAGTACTTTTAATTTTAAAGCTAGGGATCCCCTCTGGATTACAAATGACTGTAATTTCAGCAGGTGTCATGGCCATTATGAGTGTTGTAACATCATTTGGAGAAGATGTGGTAGCTGGATTTGGTGCTGCACAACGACTCGATAGTCTCATCATGCTGCCTGCCTTTGCACTAGGGACTGCCGTCAATAGTATGGCCGGGCAAAATATCGGTGCCCAAAAATGGGATCGAGTGCGTCAAATTGCTATTTATGGTGTATTGTATAACTTTTCTATTATGCTATTTTTAGCATTTGTCATCGTCTTTTACGTCAAATATGGAATTTTACTTTTTATCGAAGAGGAAAAAGCTGTTCACTTCGGTACGAATTATTTACAAACGATCGCTTTTTTCTATCCGTTTTTAGGCATTAATTTTATTTTAAATGGAATCTTACGTGCATCAGGAGCAATGTTTCAAGTATTGGTGTTAAATTTTATTTCTTTCTGGATTCTTCGTTATCCGTTAACATTCCTTTTTTCAAAATGGTGGGATGAAGCCGGCATCGGATTAGGGATGGGTACAAGCTTTGTCATTAGTAGTTTATTTGCAATTTTGTATTATCGATTTGGTAAATGGAAGGAAAAGCAGTTATTTCAGAAAGAAGAATAATGATAGAATCGCAATGGAATATTGGGAAAGAAAGGGTTTGAAGAATGGACGAAACAAAGATTATCGAGCGTTTAGTAAATAGAACGCCAAAAATTTTAGGGGAAGATACATGTCAAAAATATGCGATTTTTCTTCCTCTCATGAAAGTAAATGGAGAAACTCATATTTTGTTTGAAGAACGGGCACATCATTTAAGACGTCAACCTGGTGAAATTTGCTTTCCTGGAGGGAAAGTAGATCATAATGATCGGAGCGAGAAAGCAGCTGCCATTCGTGAAACGATAGAGGAGCTGCAAATTGACGCTCGTTTTATTTCAGATATCTTTCCTCTAGATTACCTTGCTTCTCCTTATGATCGTACCATTTATTATTTATTTGCTGGAAAAGTGACCATTCCATTTGAACAAATATATCCAAACCGAGATGAAGTTGCAGAGGTATTTACTGTCCCGTTATCGTATTTTTTCGACGAGAAGCCAGCTTGTTATCCCGTTAAGCTCATACCGAAGCCAGCAGAGAATTTTCCCTATCACCTCATTCCTGGAGGGGAAAATTATAAATGGCGTGAACGAAGCCTTGATGAATTGTTTTACATTTATCAAAACCGAGTCATATGGGGATTAACAGCCAAAATCGTTCATCATTTTATAGAATTACTCGAAAGCTCAGCTGAAAATGAAACAATTCAATAATGACATTTTCCATCAAAGCATAAATCGAACCATTAGTCAAAAAGTGAAAGGTCATCAACCATGCTGTTTGTGAGCCTTTCGCTTTTTTTATTTAGTTTAATCTTTCACAAAATTTTCTAGATGTTATGTCCATTTTGTGAAATGTTTCACAAACTAATTTATAATTTTAGAAAACATGATATTTTATAACTGTAAAACATAATCAACGAAAGAAATGGTGCGATCTACATGTTTGTCAAGTGGTTGCGCGAAAACAAAGTTGCTTCTGGTTTCATGGTAATCATTCGTTTATATTTAGGTTATGAATGGCTTACAGCTGGTTGGGGGAAAATTACAGGAGGTTTTGATGCTTCTGGATTTTTAAAAGGAGCGATCGGTAAAGCAACTGGTGAACATCCTGCTGTACAAAGCTGGTGGGCTCAATTTCTTGAAGGATTTGCTCTCCCGAATGTCGATCTATTTAATTTTTTAGTCCCTTGGGGGGAATTTTTAGTTGGAATTGCACTGATTCTCGGCGCATTTACAACCTTTGCTGCTTTAATGGGGGCTGCAATGAACTTTGCTTTTATGTTCTCTGGAACGACTAGCACGAACCCGCAAATGGTATTGTTGACGATCTTTATTCTAGTGGCGGGGTACAATGCTGGTAAGTGGGGGCTTGATCGATACATCATTCCATTTATCAGAAATAAAATGGCCAAAAAACAAAAAGTAAACCATCCTCAAATGAAAACAGCATAAATCATGAATCGGAAAACGTTCAATGACTTAAACAGCCTGTTTCAATGCAGGCTGTTTATGATTTCATAATCGTCGTGTACATTCATTTTAAGTAAAATAAGTTGACATAAACATAAATACATTTTAATATATACCTGTAAGGGTAATCGAGGGTGCTCGATATTTTTTTGTATTTAAATATACCTATATAGGTATAATTTTTCGACTGTCAGGCAAGCGAAACGCTAGCTTAGTCACTTACAAGCGTGACATGAACCGAACAAAAGCTGATTGTCGGACAAACGTAATTCGTCCGACCACGTGCGTTGTTCGGTTCATCGACAGTCGAAAAACAACAAAGTTTACGAAAACAACCGATGTAGAAGAAAGGAGTAGGGAAAAATGAACAAAGTAACAGTTTACACAACAACAACTTGTCCATATTGTGTGATGCTAAAAAACTTTTTACAAGAAAGAGGAATACCATTTGAGGAGGTAAATGTTCAATTAAATCCAGCTGCAGCAAGAAAGCTTGTTGAAACTACAGGTCAAATGGGAGTGCCACAAACTGAAATTAACGGTCAATGGGTCATCGGATTTGACCCGGAATCTATCATGTCCTTATTAGGACGCTAATAGTGAAAGAGAACATTTTATGAATATTTTTAAGGATACCTTATATAGGTATCCTTTTAAACAAAAGAAAGGAGGAGAAAAATGTCAGGACATCGATTTAATCCTGAAAAAGCAGCGAAGCTGTTAGATCCGAAAAGAAAAGAATTAGTGGATCCTGTTAAAATCATTTCTCTTTTACATATTCAAGAAGGAGATTTCGTTGCAGATTTTGGTGCGGGAAATGGTTTTTTTACCGTTCCAATCGCTAATAAAACAAAAGAAACTGTTTATGCCATCGATGTACAAGAACAAATGCTTCACTACTTAAAGAAACAAGCTCAACAGGAAGGAGTCACGAATATTGAGTATGTATTTAGTGATGTTGAAAACATTCCATTAAAATCTAATTCGATCGATAAAGGATTAATCGCATTTGTTATCCATGAAGTTTCGAATTTAGATCCGGCAGTAGAAGAGATGTTCCGTGTTTTAAAGCCGAATGGAAAATTATTGATTCTTGATTGGGAAGCTATTGAGAGCGAAATGGGTCCGCCAGTACATGAGCGAATTTCTTCAAAAAAGCTTAACGACTATTTCCGCCAAAAAGGATTTCAACCGGAATTATTCAGATTTCATGAAGCGATTTATGGAATGTTGATCACAAATGGGAAAAACGAAGTAAACAGCAGTATTTTCCACGATCCAAAGGAGGGGACATCATGAATTTGGATACAAATACAATCATCAATTTCTTATTGATCATTTTCATTGTATTGGTTTTTCTTCAGCGCATTCTCCCTACGAAAGGGGTCCGAAATATTAGTACGGCTGAATTAAAAAATGAGCTGGGCCAAAAAGATAAGCAATATCTCGATGTTCGTACACAAGCAGAGTATCGATCACATCATATTCGAGGATTTCAAAACATACCTCTTCATTATTTAAAACAACGAGCTCATGAACTTTCAAAGGATAAAGAAGTCATCGTGATCTGCCAAAGTGGAATGAGAAGTAATAAAGCAAGTAAATTATTAAAAAAACTTGGCTTTAAACGGGTAACGAATGTTAAAGGTGGAATGAATGCTTGGCGATGAATCCCTTCTTAAACTTTGTATTAAGGAAGAAAATTTCTTGAATGGTATTTCAAAAGTAAATAAATAAGAAATCACCATAAAAAATCTGAACTTTGACATCCATCATAAAAAGGATACAAAAAGTTACAACTTTATGCAGGAATATTTGAAATACTGCCGAATAGTTTTTCATAAAAAAAGGTGTAGGTGTCAAGATGAAGTTGTTATTAATGTTCGTGACCGTCATTGCAGGAATGGCAACATCCATCCAAGCTTCCATCAACGGTGGTCTTGGCAAAAAAGTAGGTGTATTAGAAGGGGCATTCATTTCTTTTTTAATCGGTACGATCGCATTATTTTTATTTCAGTTGTTTTTTGGAAAAGGAAACGTGTTACAAATGTTTTCCGTTCCAAAATGGCAATTACTCGGCGGTTTATTAGGTGCTTTTTACGTCTTTATCATGGTGCTTTCAGTTCCAAAAGTAGGGGTTGCTACTTCCATCATTGCCATCATTGCTGGACAATTAGTCATGAGTGCGATGATTGATCATTTTGGACTGTTTGGAGGAAAACAAATTCCATTTGATATGAAAAGAATGATGGGAATCGTCTTATTATTTGGTGCACTATTTCTATTTTATAAGGAATAAACATTTGTCCCACCTAACACGTCTTTGTCAGGGCGTTATTAGGTGGGTTATTTATTTTCTATATAAATTAAAGAAATACAAAAAACACTTGAATTATCTGAAATTTCTAAATAAAATAGAATTAACATACTAACTGGTTAGTATAATGATAATCTGACTGCCAATTTTTAAATAATTGTAAAAAGAATGGAGAGGAATTGATGCATTTACGTCTTACAGAAGAGCAAAAGATGGTTCAAAAAACCATTAGAAAGTTTGTTGAAAAAGAGCTTATGCCTTTAGAAAATGAAGTGCTCCGAAATGAAAGGGAAGGAAAACCAAGCCTCCCTCCTGGAAAATTAAAGGAGCTTCAGCTAAAGGCAAAGGAAGCAGGGTTCTGGGGAATTAATACTCCGGCTGAATATGGAGGCGCTGATTTAGGAAATGTTATGTTGGCGATTGTATATATGGAAATTTCTAAAACATTTGTTCCTTTTCAATTTGGCGGGTCTGCTGATAATATTCTTTATTATGCAAATGAAGAGCAAAAGAAAAAATACTTAATCCCTACCATTAATGGGGAGAAAAAATCATGTTTTGCTATGACCGAACCAAGTGCAGGATCTGATACAAGAAATATTAAGATGATGGCAGTAAAAGACGGAAATGAGTGGGTATTAAATGGTGAAAAAACGTTTATTACCGGCGGAAACGAAGCAGATTTTGTTATGGTCATTGCGATAACAGATAAAGAGAAGCATAAAGAAACGTTAGGGCGTGAAGGGGTCACGTGCTTTATAGTCGATCGTGTTATGGGCTGGAGATCGGAGTATATACATACGATGGGACAATGGGGCCCAGCAAGCCTTGTGTTTGAAAATGTCCGCGTTCCAGAAGAAAATATTTTAGGTGAAGTGCACAAAGGTTATCATCTTGGGTTAGAATGGATCGGTTTTGCAAGATGGATTGTTGGTGCAAGGGCGGTTGGTACAGCTGAACGTCTCTTGCAGATGGCTATCGATTATTCAAAAGAAAGAATTACCTTTGGAAAACCGATTGCAAAACGACAAGCCATCCAATGGCAAATTGCTGATTCTGCTGTGGAAATAGAAGCAGCAAAATGGCTCGTACTAAATGCAGCCTTTACCCTTGATCAAGGAGAAGATAACCGTCATTTAGCTTCCATGGCAAAATTATTTGGCGCTAATGTAGGAAATAGAGTAGTAGACAGAGTATTACAAATACATGGCGGAATGGGGTATACAAGAGAATTGCCCATTGAACGATGGTACCGGGAAGCAAGACTTTGGAGAATTTATGATGGTACGGATGAAATTCAACGAATGATCATTGCGAGAAACTTATTAAAAGGACATGTGAAAATTGGTCAATTTATTTAAACAGTCATGAAAACGCTCTCTTTTTCGTATACTTTTTAAAGTATATTGATAGATTTTTAATTTTTTAGGAGGTATGAAAGATGGCAGGTAGATTTCAAGGAAGAGTAGCATTTGTTACAGGGGGAAGCCGTGGAATTGGAAAAGGGATTGTGGAGCTTTTTGCCGAGGAAGGAGCAAAGGTCGCTTTCATTGATTTGAACGAAGAAGCGTTAAGGGATACAACGATGCAATTAAAAGAAAAAGGATATGATGTTTTTTCAAAGGTGGTTAATGTAACGGATCGAGAACAAGTAGAAAAGACCGTAAAAGAAGTTGTGGATACATTTGGATCGATCGATATTCTTGTGAATAATGCTGGGGTCATTCGTGATAATTTATTGATTAAAATGACCGACTCAGATTGGGAAACAGTTATGGATGTCCATTTAAAAGGATCCTTTTACTGTGCCCGTGCCGCTCAAAAATATATGGTCGAGAGAAAATATGGGCGCATCATAAACATTTCATCTACTTCAGCACTTGGTAACCGTGGCCAGGCCAATTATGCTGCTGCTAAAGCAGGCATACAAGGATTTACAAAAACACTGGCAATTGAGCTTGGCCCATTCGGTATTACGACAAATGCAGTGGCACCTGGTTTTATTGAAACTGAAATGACAAAAGAAACGGCGAGACGATTAGGGATTTCATTTGAAGAATTAATCAATGCGAGTGTCGCAAATATTCCTGTACGTAGAAGCGGAAAGCCGGCTGATATCGCAAACGCAGTAGCGTTCTTTGCAGATGAAAAATCTTCCTTTGTTAATGGTCAAGTATTGTATGTCGCGGGAGGGCCAAAAACCTAGATGGAACGGAGTGAACCTGTATGTTAGAAGGTCTTATCGGAAAATGTTCTAATAAGGTAAAAAATATTGTCGAAAGAGGGGCTGTAAAGAAATTTGCGGAAGCAATCGCTGACCCTCATCCAATTTTCATCGATGAAGAAACAGGAAAAAAATCACGCTATCAAAGCAATATCGCACCACCAACATTTCCGCGGGTATTTGATTACGGGGTTATTGAAGGATTAAATCTTCCAAAAAAAGGTCTCATTCACGGAGAGCAAACCTATCATTATGAACGGCCGCTTTTTGTAGGGGAAGAAATTTTTTGTTATTCAAAAATAGAAAATTATGTTGAGAAAAAAGGAAATAGTGGATTGTTGGGCTTTTTAATCATTCAAAGCTTTGGGGAAGATCGAACTGGTCGGACAATTTTCACTTCGAAACAAACTGTTATTATTACGGAAACGGTTCGAAAGGAGATGACAACTTGAATAAAATATGTGATTTACAAATAGGACAGTCGTTGCAATATGTACAACTGAAACCTGTATCGAGGATAGACTTAATTAAGTATGCAGGGGCTTCCGGTGATTATAACCCGATCCATACAATTGATGAAGAGGCGAAGAAAGCAGGGCTGCCAGGAATTATAGCCCATGGAATGTGGACAATGGGAAATTTGGCCAAACTCTTCACCCCCTATTTTGAAGAAGGATTTATTCAAGATTATTCTGTCCGATTTAAAGGAATGGTCTTTTTGAACGATGTGATCACTTTAAAAGCAATATTAAAAGAAAAAAATCATCATCAATTACATTTTCAAGTCGCTGCTGTAAATCAAAACGGAAATGAAGTGGTCAAAGGAGAGGTCATCTTTTCACTATATGAATGAATAATGATGCATGTTAAGGTGGGTCTACAATGAAAATTGGAGTCGTAGGAACTGGAGCTGTTGGTGGGTATTTTGGCGGTCTCCTTCAGAGAGATGGGAATGAAGTTGTTTTTTTAGCAAGGGGAAGGAATTTTGAGGTCATGAAGAAAGACGGTTTATTAATTATTAGTGAAAAGGAGAGCTTTAAAGTTCATCAATATTTTACCGATCAACTTAGTTATTTTAGAGATGTTGACCTTGCCCTTATTTGTTTAAAATCAAACACCACAAAAGAAGTGGCAGAAAAGCTCCTGCCTATTTTAAAAAAAGATGCTTGGCTTTTAACGTTGCAAAATGGAGTAGACAATGAAGAAGTATTATCCGACATTTTTGGAGCAAATCGAGTTATATCCGCTGCTGTTTATATTCAAGCCTCGGTTTTGAAAGAAGGGGTTGTTAAGCAAATTGGCCGGCCGCCACGTCTCGTCATTGGTGCAGTTGATGTAAGGAATCAAGACGTGGCGGAGGAAATTGCTTCTCTTTTCAATAAGGCTAACATTCAAACGTTTGTTTCTGAACACATTATGGAGGTGAAATGGAAAAAACTGCTTTGGAATGTTACCTTTAACCCACTTTCCGCTCTGCTAAAAATAAGTGTCGGTAATATATTAGAACATCCACAATTGTATCAAACGGCACAAACGATTTGCAAAGAAGCGATTTCTGTCGCTCAACAGGTTGGTATGAAAATAGACGATAACTTTACTAAAGAAATATTAGAACGTGGGAATTTTGCCAAAGATCATAAAACATCGATGCTGCAAGATCGATTACGAGGGAAAAGGATGGAAATTGAATCGATTTGTGGTCATATAGTCAAAAAAGGAAAGGAATTTCAAGTAGAAACTCCAGTACTTGAAACGATTTATCGTCTATTAAAATATATCGATTCATCTACCTCTTGATTTGATGAACGATGATATGAAAAAAATAGAAAAAAACCAGTCGAAAATTCAGAAAATTATCTTTATTATAAATAATGGATACATACCTACTAGTAAGTATGTATTTTCATTTAAAAAATTTAAAGAGAAAAGCGAGGCTGAATTTCAATATGATTATCTTAAGGAGTGAGGAAGTTTGAAAAGAGATGCTGTGATCGTTTCGGCAGTTCGTACAGCCATTGGAAAACAAGGGAGTGCACTTGCCACAGTTCCAGCACACGTATTTGGAGCTGAAGTGATCAAAGAAGCGATCAAACGGGCAAAAATCCGCCCCGAAATGATCAATGATGTCATTTTTGGAAATGTTTTAAGTGGTGGTGGGAATATTGCTCGATTAACAGCTTTGCAAACAGGTTTATCGATTGAAATTCCAGGAATGACCGTTGACCGGCAATGCGGATCAGGGATTAATGCTGTAAATCTTGCTGCTCAAGCCATCCGATCTGGAGATGGCGATATTTATATTGCTGGTGGAACCGAGAGCATGAGCCGCGCCCCGTATTTAATGGATCGTCCAGAAAAACCATATAGTTCAATACATCCACGTTTCCGTAAATCACAATTGTCGCCTAAAGAAATAGGCGATCCACCGATGGGAATCACAGCAGAAAATCTTGTGAAAAAATATGGAATCAGTCGTGAAGAACAAGATGAATTTGCACTTAGAAGCCAGCAAAAAATGGCTGCAGCCATGAGGGAAGGGCGGTTTGATCAACAAATTGTACCCATCCACATTCCTGTTAAAAAAGGTGATCCAATCGTTTTTCAAACGGACGAACATCCTCGTCCAGAAACATCAATGGAAGCTTTATCAAAGCTAAAACCTGCTTTTCTTGAAGGTGGATCGGTTACAGCAGGTAATAGCTCTGGTTTAAATGATGCCGCATCAGCTTTGGTTGTCATGGCAAGAGAAAAGGCAGAAGAATTAGGAATCACTCCACTAGCTGTCATTCGTGAATATGCTGTAGCTGGAGTGGACCCAAACATTATGGGGATTGGACCTGTTCCAGCAACCAAAAAAGTGTTGGAAAAATCCGGGCTTTCTTTAGAAGATATGGATCTTATTGAAATCAATGAAGCGTTTGCTGCGCAAGTGATCGCCTGTGACAGAGAGTTAAATATGAATCCAGATAAAGTAAATGTTAACGGTGGTGCAATTGCTCATGGACATCCCCTTGGTGCCACAGGTGCCATTTTAATAACAAAGTCGGTCTATGAATTACAACGTTCTGGGGGAAGATATGCCTTAATTACAGCATGTATCGGGGGAGGACAAGGAATTGCTACGATTATTGAACGTGAGTAGTAAAGAAAGTTAGAGCTTTGGCAATTGAAAGAAGTTTATTTTTACCTCTCTCAAATTAGTAGAACATTAAAATATGAACATCATTTATGCTATAATAATGAAAAATTTTTACTAAGTGAGAGGGAATTTATAAATGAAAGAAAAAATTATCAAAACAAGCATTGAACTTTTTGACGAAAAAGGTTTTAAAGAAACATCTATACAAGAAATTGTTGAAACAATCGGGGTAACAAAAGGAACTTTTTATTATTATTACAATAGTAAAGAGGAGTTGTTAAAAGATATTTGCATAAGTTATATTGAAGAACTTTTAAAGCAACAAAAACAAATCTTAGAAAATCCAAATACGGACTGTATAACTAAATTACACGAAATTGTTTATATGCTCATTACAAATATTAAGTCTCAACGGAGAAGCGCTAGAATTTTTTTCCGAGAAATGCGTCATTTAAATGATCAGCATTTAAAAGAAATTAAGGCGAAACGAAATCAATTTCGAAAAAATTATCAAAAATTAATCGAAATTGGAATGGAAAAACAACAGTTTAAAAATCATTTGCCACCAGATATGTTGACCTTTGCCATTTTAGGAATTACAAACTGGAGTTATTATTGGTTTCATCCAGAGGGCGAGGTATCGGAAGAGCAGCTTGCAAAAATTTATGTAGATTTCATTTTAAACGGAATTCAATTCGTCGATCAATAAACTTCATTCGCATTCACCATCCGCTATGCGCCTTTTATGATCATGACGCAAAGAGGGGGGAGGGGGGATGTATAAATTTTCTCTAATATTGAGAGACATGACGGTATACCATTTCCTTTCACATACTAACCAGTTAGTTAGGGCCGTTTAGAAGATTCTCGTTAAAATTGTTCATAAGCTTCATTTGAATGTCTTGTTCTACATTTTTTAGAATATACTCTATCGAGTTTAATCATTTTTATAAAATTAAAAAAAAAACTTAGACGGAATAAATAACACCAACATTAAATTTAGGTTATAATAGACCTGAATTTTATTTAAGTTGGTGATTATTTATGCGTACCA